>JBGPZR010000142.1:0-6015 GCA_041493845.1 Terriglobia bacterium
ATCTGGCCCAGGTGTTCTACAGAAAACCGCTTCGCGATGCACCCGATCGCTTGCCCGCTGCGGAACTTCAGCGCCTTCGCGCGTCGTTGAAACAAATCGGCTTCCACTTTCAGGACACGCCGGCTGCAGAAAAAAAGCTTGCGGACCTCCGCGAGATGTACGAACCCTACTTGCAAGCGCTCGCCGCTCATCTCTACGTGGAATTGCCTCCGTGGATCCTGGCCAAAGAAATTGTGGACAACTGGCGCACCAGCGCCTGGGGCCGCATCTCCGGGCTCGCAGCGACCCGTCAGTCTGACGCCTCCGCGGACGACCACTCAGATTAGGGCGGTGATTCCCGCGCAAAAATGTGAGCGCATTGAATCTGATTCATTCTTCGCGAATCCAATGGGAGCGAGAGCCGATGACCAAACACCTCGATAATCTTGAAAGGCTCGTCCGCGGCGAGGTTCCCCATCCGCCGGTTGCCCGGCTGATTGGATTTCGGATCACGTCGGTGCGGCACGGCGAGGCCGTGGTCGAGCTCGAAACCTCCGAGACGCACGCTAACCCCATGGGCACGCTGCACGGTGGCGTCCTCTGCGACATCGCCGACGCCGCCATGGGCATCGCCTACGCCTCGACGCTGGAGGACGGCGAATCATTCACGACACTCGAGCTGAAAATTAACTTCCTGCGCCCTGCCTGGAAAGAAAAACTGCGCGCCGTTGGCAAAGTCGTGAAGCGCGGCCGGGTGGTTGGCCTCGTGGAATGCGACGTGACCAACGCGGAAGGTGCGCTGATCGCGCGCTCCTCTTCCACCTGCATGGTCCTACGCGGCGAACAAGCTCACGGACGCTAAGTCTGTGGGACGATCGCAGTCCCCTTCTCCATGTCCGAATAAGAAAGGCACCTTCCCAATAGCGGACAGGGTTTCTCCGGCTAACCACCGCATCCCCGAATAAGTCTCTCAAAATAAACCTCATGCTCGCCTGCTAACACGGATGCCCACTTGCTCGTCTTAACAGTCGTCCGAAACCGGATAGGTGGAAGTAGCTCGTTTTCTGCAAGCCGAAGAGGAGCGCATGAGCACATTCCTGAAAGATCTTCGTTATGCCAACCGCATGCTGCTGAAGACTCCTGGATTCACCTTGGTCGCCATTTTGACTCTGGCCCTCGGCATCGGTGCAAACATCGCGGCCTTCAGCATCGTTAACGGAGTCTTGCTCCGCCCGCTTCCCTTCCCGCAATCCGGCCAACTCGTGCGCGTATTCGACGATCTGCGTGGGTCCAACACCAAGGATGTCGGAATGTCCGTCCCCGAATTTTGGGATTACAGGGATCGCTCCGCCGTTTTCCAGGACATCGCTGTCATCTGGCCCATCCCCGTAGCCCTCACAGGGATTGACCGCCCCCAGCGCATTGAGGTCCTAGCGACCACTCCGAATTATTTCACGATGCTGGGTGTGCATCCCCAAATTGGCCGCATCTTCACGCAGAAGGAAGATGTCCCCGGCTTCCTTGAATCCGTCGTTCTAAGTGATGGCTTCTGGCGGCGCGAGTTTGGCGCAGACCCGAACATTATCGGCAAGAGCCTTCGTCTGGACGGTGACCTGTACAGGGTGATTGGCGTGATGCCGCCAGGATTTCACCATCCCGGAAAAACTTTGGAAACTGAGGAGGACGGCTTCATCGCCGCTGGCTACAATGCTCTTCCTTTTCCGGTCCCGCCCCTGCGGTCTGTGCGCATGCTTCCGGGCACCATCGCGCGTCTCAAACCCGGCCTGACAATCGCCGAGGCGCAAGCTCGCTTGGAAACATTTTCCGCAGGATTGAGCCGGGAATACCCGACCGACTATCCACCGGCAGCGGCCTGGGCCCCGCGCCTCGTCTCCGTCCAGTCGGACCTTGTCGGCGGTATACGCGCGGAACTGTTCGTCCTTTTCGGAGCGGTGGGATTTGTCCTCCTGATCGCCTGCGTCAACCTGGCCAATCTTCTGCTGGCCCGCGGCGCAAGCCGCCAGCGCGAAATCGCAATTCGACTGGCTCTCGGTGCCAGCCGCGGCCGCCTGATCGCCCAATTGCTCACCGAAAGTGTGCTGCTTTCGTTCGTTTCCGGCTGCGTGGCGCTAATCACGGTCGTCTCTCTGAAAGGTGCCCTTTTGAGTCTTGCTCCTCCGGATCTTCCACGCGTGAACGAGGTGACCATCAGCGCCGGTGTCCTGGCTTTCGCATTTCTGCTTTCGATTCTGACAGGCGTCCTGTTTGGACTCGCCCCTGCCCTGCAGACCGCAAGTCCAAATCAAATCGCAAGCCTCCGAGAGGGCAGCCTGGGCTCTGGCTCGAGCAAGCGACAAATGCGCATCTCGCGTGTGCTGGTCGCCTCCGAAGTCGCGCTTTCGCTGGTCCTGCTGGTTGGCGCCGGCCTTTTTCTGCGCAGCTTCTGGCAACTTCTTCAGGTTCGCCCCGGATTTAATCCTCGCCAGGTGGTCACCACGCAGATTTGGATAGCGGTCCCCAACGATCCGAAGACCGACCCCTACGGAACGGTGGCCCAACGCGCCGCTTTTATCCGTGAGGTTTTACGCCGTGTCTCTTCACTTCCGGGCGTGGAGGAGGCTTCCATCGGCGGCGGGGGAAGCTTGCCGTTGATGCATTCACGGAACGCATTTAACTTCACGATTGAAGGCCGCCCAGCGGATTCCGAACGTGCACCGGTGGCAGAATTTGCCTCCGTCAGCCCTGGACATTTCCGCACGCTCCAGATCCCGTTTTTATCGGGAAGAAATTTCACTGATTCCGATGACGAAAAGGCCATGCCAGTTGCGCTGGTGGATCAAACTCTTGCGCGCCGCTTTTGGCCCGGTGAGAGCCCGATTGGCAAGCGCCTCAAGGCCGGTCCCATCCAGTCCACAAATGCCTGGTTAACCATCGTCGGCGTCGTCGGCGACGTGAAGTCCGATTCGCTCGAGGCGCCGGGAGTCCCGCACATCTATCTTTCAGCCTTTCAAAACCCACCCCGCAATTCAGTCGTCTACCTCCGTACCGCAGGCGATCCCGGTTCTTACGGTGAATCCATTCGGCGCGAAGTCCAGTCCGTGGACCCCAACATCCCAACCTACGCCGTGCGCTCGATGGAAGATGTCGTGGCCAGATCCATGTCTGAGCGGCGCTTTGCTCTCGATATTCTCGGATTCTTTGGCGTGGTGGCGCTCCTCCTGGCCGCCATCGGAATTTATGGCATGATGACCTACACATTCAGCCGGCGCACTCAGGAAATCGGCATCCGCATGGCGCTCGGCGCCCAGCGAGCCGACATTCTTCGGCTGGCGATTGGAGAGGGAATGCTGCTCGTTGCGCTCGGGCTGGGTTCGGGTATTCTTGGGGCGCTGGTGCTGACCAGATACCTGCGCTCAATGCTCTTTGCAGTTACTCCCACCGATCCGCTCACGTTCACGGCCATCGCCGCACTTCTCGCCCTGGTTGCGCTGCTCGCCTGTTTCATCCCCGCGCAGCGCGCCACACAAGTGGACCCGCTGGTCGCCTTGCGCGAAGAGTGAAGCGCACGGCGCCTAATTCGGGCGGCCAATTTGGTAGCGCACCGCCGCACCTGAATTCTCCGCTTTCCGTTGACGCGAAAATCCGTGTGCTATAATCCCGCTTGGCGTTGAAGTTCAACAGACTTTCTGAGGGCACGGAGCGAGCTGATGGCCTTCCCTAAGACAGAGAAGATCTGGCACAACGGCAAGTTCATCAACTGGGACGACGCAAAGATCCATGTGCTCTCCCACGTTGTCAGCTACGCGTCGGCGGTCTTCGAAGGCATCCGCTGCTACAGCACGCCGCAAGGCCCCGCGATTTTCCGCCTGCGCGACCACACGCAGCGCCTGTTCAACTCCGCCCACATTTACAGGATGGAAATACCATTCACGCCGGACGAGATTTTCCAGGCCTGCCTCGAACTGGTTCGCGTCAACAAGATGAGCGCCTGCTATGTTCGGCCGGTGGTGATGCGCGGGTACGGCTCGGCAGGAGTGAACCCGGAAGGTTGTCCGATTGAAGTGTACCTGGCGTGCTGGGAATGGGAAAAGTATCTCGGCGAAGAAGCGCAGAACACCGGTGTGGATGTCTGCGTGAGCTCCTGGAACCGGCCTGCGCCCAATACGCTGCCGCAAATGGCGAAAGCCGCGGCGAATTACATGAATTCCCAACTGATCCGCCTGGAAGCGAAAGTAAACGGCTACGCCGAAGGGATTGCGCTCGACGTGAATGGCCACGTGAGCGAAGGTTCCGGCGAAAACATTTTTCTCGTGCTTGATGGCGCGTTGATCACGCCGCCGCTGGCCAACTGCGCGTTGCCGGGCATCACTCGCCACACGGTGATGACGATTTGCCGGGAACTGAACATCCCCGTCGCCGAGCAGATTATCCCCCGCGAGATGCTCTACATCGCAAACGAGCTTTTCTTCTGCGGCACCGCGGTCGAAATCACGCCCATCCGCTCCGTGGATCGCGTCACGATTGCCAATGGAACGTGCGGCCCGCTCACCAAGCGGATCCAGGACGAATTCTTCGCCATCACCAGCGGCAAGAAGCCGGATACCCACAATTGGCTCGCCCACACTGGCGTTCCCGCCGGTGCCGGCGTTTCCGCCCGGTAGTTGTTCCGGTCCGCGCCTACTTCACCGTCAAATTCGAAAAATAGCCGTCCGTATCCGCGCCCACCCAGAGCCCAATTTGCCCGCGCGTTTCACCCAGCTTCAGGTCATTCACGATCAAGCATGGTTGGTCCGCCGTTTCGCTTTCTTTGACTGCCTCTCTGCAATCCAGTAGAATCGCGCCGAATTTGAAGACGGCTTGTTCCGGCGCGGCTGCGCCCACCCTTTGGCGGAGGCGACTCGTGTACAGCTTGACGCAGAAGCTCTTTGCCGAATTCGTTGGCACTTTCACTCTTATCTTCATCGGCGTCGGCTCCATCTGCGCCGATCAGTATCTGCGCGCCTCCGGCCAGAGCGGTGTCGGATTGCTCGCCATCGCCGCCGCTCACGGCCTCGCCATCGGCATCATGGTGACCGCTGTAGGCCACATCTCCGGTGGCCACCTGAACCCGGCCGTCACCATCGGCTTCTGGGTCACCAAGCGCCTCAGCACCATGCAAACTCTCTTCTACTGGATCGCTCAACTCCTCGGCGCTGCTGCTGCCGCTTATCTCATCATCGCCATCCTCCCCGAATCCGTTTGGCGCCCAGCCGGACTCGGCACTCCCGACCTCGCGCCCGATTTCACACGCATGCACGGCATGCTGCTCGAAGCCGCCACCACGTTTCTCCTAGTTTGGGTCGTCTTCGCCACTGCCGCCGACGCCAAAGGTGCCTTCAACAAGATCGCGGGGTTCGCCATCGGCCTGACGGTCACCATGGACATTCTCTTCGCCGGCCCTTTCACGGGAGGGGCCATGAACCCCGCCCGCGCCTTTGGCCCCGCCCTGGCTTCACACCATTGGGCCAACCACGGCGTGTACTGGGTCGGTCCGCTCTTCGGCGGCGTCCTCGCCGGCGTGCTTTACGACCGCTTCTACCTCCGCGATCAGCCCCCGGCTTGAAACTTGCCACCTGTCCCAAAGGTCAGGTTGCCAATCTAGAACTCCCCAACCCGGGCATTCTTGCCACTCCAATACCTGCATGCTAGTTTGGCTGAAGCCTCGCAGCCGGGAGCACTTTCGATGGCCATCAATATTGACGATCTGTTGCGCCGCGCCGTTGAAAGCCGCGCCTCCGACTTGCACCTGAAAGTCGGCAATCACCCTTATTTGCGCGTGGATGGCGTTTTGAGCGGCCTCACAGACGTCCCCCGCATCACGCCGGAAGAAATGCTCTCCATGGCTTTCAGCATGATGACCAACCGGCAGAAGCAGAAATTCAAGGAGACTGCCGAGCTGGATATGGCTTACGGCGTCGCCGGCCTCGGCCGCTTCCGCGTCAACGTGTTCCAGCAGCGCGGCAACGTCGGCATGGTCCTGCGCGTCATTCCCACAAA
>JBGPZR010000156.1:0-5630 GCA_041493845.1 Terriglobia bacterium
CTGCCGAAGGCAGGAAACTGCGCATCGAAAATGCATCGACGAGCGCGTCATACAGGTGCTGGTCTTTGAAAGCCTGCGCGGCGGCAGTCTTCCCCTCGCCGCACACAGGTTGTGGCGGGATGCTTCGCGTCATCGCCTGCGTCTTGAAAAAAGAAAGCGTGCCCAGGTCCACGCACAAATTGTCTTCCGCGCCCGCGCGAATCCATGACTCAGCGTAAACCGCGCCGGTCAAATGAACGTGAAGGTCCGCGCCCTTCGGCATGCGCACCAGAAACGCTCGCAGCTCCAGCGGATTCACCCGCGCCGCTTCCAGCGCCCGCGCAGCCCGCTGCTCAGGTGTCGCTTTTCCCGTCGCATTGGCCTTCGCGCTAGCTTGGGCCCATGCGGATGGTGGAGTCAGTAACACCAGGGCCAGTGCGGTACGCCACACCCCGGCAATGGGCCGCGATCTACGGATGCTCATTTATTTATCCTCTCTGTTCTGTCCAACCCGAAGGCGGGCAAATGAGTCGGCGTAGAAATTCAGGCCGTCGCGGCAGCTTCGCGGCGATAGACGATGCGGCCGGCGACGATGGTTGCCATCGGGGCGCCGCGGAAGGCGCGGCCGTCGAAGGGAGTGTTGCGCGACTTGCTGGGAGAATCGGCGGCGCGAAACGTCCAGGCGTGATCCGTGGAGAAGATGGTCACGTCGGCGGGCTCGCCGGCGGCAACCTTTCGCTCCATGCCAAGGACGCGTGCCGGACCCGTGGTGAAAAGTTCCACTAGGCGCATCAGTGAAATTTTCCCCGGATGGACGAGCCCGCTGAGGCCGAGCGCGAGCGCGGTCTCGAATCCGGTGATGCCAAACGGGGCGCGGTCAAACTCCACGTCTTTGCTCCCCGGATGATGCGGCGCGTGATCGGTGGCAATCGCGTCGACGCTGCCGTCGGCCAGGCCTTGAATGAGCGCTTCGCGATCGGCGCGCGAGGCAAGCGGCGGATTCATTTTGTAGTTCGTGTCGTAACGGACGTCTTCGTCGGTGAGCGTGAAATGGTGCGGCGTCACTTCGCATGTTACGCGCAGACCGGAATTCTTCGCGAAGCGCACATATTCGAGCGACCCCAGGGCAGACATGTGCGCAATGTGCAGGCGCGCGCCTGTGAGTGCGGAAACTTCCACGTCGCGCCCCGCGCAAATTGATTCCGACTGCGCCGGAATTCCTTTCAGTCCTAGCCGCATAGAGGTCGGGCCTTCGCGCATCACGCCGCCGGCAAATAGCGAGGGATCTTCGCAATGGTCAATCACCGGAAGATCGAGCGCGCGGCAGTAATCCATCACCTGGCGCATCAGCCGCGCGGTGGCGATTGGTTTGCCATCGTCGCTCACGGCGACGATGCCCGCATCCTTCATCGCCGCGATTTCCGCGAGCGCTTCGCCTTTGCTGCCCGCGGATGCGGCGCCAATCGGCCACACGCGCACGCTCGCAACCGCGGCGGCCCGCTCGACGATGCCGCGCGTCACGGAAGCGCTATCGTTCACAGGCTGCGTGTTCGGCATGCAGCAAACCGCAGTGAAGCCTCCGCGGGCGGCCGCGCGCGTGCCCGTCTCAATCGTCTCCGACATTTCTTGCCCCGGCTCGCGCAGGTGGCAGTGGAGATCAATGAAGCCGGGCGCGACGATCAGGCCCTTGGCGTCAAAAATTTCGGCGCCCGGAGCCGCAAGATTTGCGCCCACCTGCGCGATGCGCTCGCCGTCGAGCAGCACGTCGAGCGCCGCATCGGTGCGGCTTGCGGGATCGAGCACGCGGCCATTCTTAATCAGCAGCATTCGATCGTTCCTTGGCGGGGTGTGGCTCGTCAACGGGCGCGCCGCCCACAAGATGATAGAGAAGCGCCATGCGCACGGCCAGGCCGTTGGTCACTTGTTCGAGGACGCAGGATTGCGTGCCATCGGCGACCACCGGATCAATCTCCAGGCCGCGAATCATCGGGCCGGGATGAAGCACCAGCGCCTCGGGCCGTGCAAGCCGCAGGCGTTCAGCCGTGAGCTGATAGCCCAGGATAAATTCTTCAGCCGCCAGCGCCGGCTCGTCCATGCGCTCAGTCTGAACTCGAAGAACAATAATAACGTCGGCGGCGTCGAGCGCTCGCTCGATTCGGGGCTCGCGGTGAATATTCGGCGCCAGGCTTTCGAGCTCGCGCGGTACCCACATCGCCGGGCCGCACAGCGTGATGCGTGCACCGAACTTGCCGAGCAGTTGGATGTCCGAGCGCGCTACACGGCTGTGAAGGATGTCGCCGAGAATGGTCACGTTCCACCCCTCGAGCTTGCCCTTGCGATCGCGGATCGTAAGCGCATCCAGCAGCGCCTGCGTGGGATGCTCGTGCATGCCGTCGCCTGCGTTCAGCACGGGAACTTCCAGCCGCTCGGCAACGAAATGCGGCGCGCCCGATGAGCTGTGCCGAATCACGATTCCGTCCGGGCGCATCGCTTCGAGCGTCCGGACCGTGTCAATCAATGATTCGCCCTTCTTCAGGCTCGAAGATTCGGCCTGCAAGTTCATCGTGTCGGCTCCGAGCCGGGCGGCAGCCGTCGCGAAGCTGATACGCGTCCGCGTGGAAGGCTCGAAGAAAGCAAGCGCGACGGTCTTGCCGCGTAGCGTTGCCAATTTTTTCAACGGGTGGCGCTGGAATTCCTGGAAAGGTTTCGACTGATCAAGAATAAAAGTGATTTGCTCGCGGGTGAGGTTTTCGATTCCGAGAAGGTGTTGCAATCGCTGCAGCACTGTATCCCTTTAGATGCGCGCCTCCGGAACGAGTACCGAGGCCTCAGGAAACGCGGTCAACAAGCATGACGCGTTCCTCCCCGTCAATTTCCTGAAGGCGAACTTCGACGATTTCCGTGTCGCTGGTTTGAACTGTGCTTCCGATGAATGTCGCCTCCACGGGTAGCTCGCGATGCCCGCGGTCAATCAGCACGCACAGCCGAATCCGTCGCGGCCGGCCAAGATCGAACAGGCCATTCATCGCCGCGCGCACGGTTCGGCCGGTGTAGAGCACGTCGTCCACCAGCACGATGTCGCGATCGTCCACCGGAAATTCAATCTCATTGGACTGCACCACGGGCTGCTGGGCCACCGTCGATAGATCATCGCGGTACAGGGTGATATCGAGCGTCCCCACCGGCACATTTACGCTCGACGAAGTGCGGATAATCGACGCCAGCCGCTGCGAGAGTGGCACGCCGCGGCGGCGCACCCCAATCAGTGCGAGATCCCTCGTCCCGCCGCTCTTTTCGACGATTTCATGGGCCAGCCGCTGGAGCGTCCGGCCGATCTCCTCGGCGGAGAGCAGTTGTCTTTTTTCGACGACGCGCATCGTGCCGGGTCATCCTAGCACAGACCGCCAATGATTCGCAGCCGCGGATTCCGTCGCAGATGCGCGGGTTCCTTGACCGGCGTGATAGACTCTTCCGAGTGAGTTCGCCCCAGCCGGCAGGCATTCAGGATCGGCCCGCGGGAGTTGACCTCCGAGTCAGCGTAGGCACCCTCTCTCTCAAAAACCCCGTCATTGCTGCCAGCGGTACTTTTGGATACGGCGTCGAGTTTGCTCCCCTCGTTAATTTGAATCGCCTTGGCGGAATCGTCGTGAAAGGACTCTCTGCGCAGCCCATGGCCGGAGCGCCGGCGCCTCGGATCTGCGAAACAACGGGCGGAATGGTGAACGCGATCGGGCTCCAGAATATCGGCGTCCGCGCGTTCGTGGCTGAAAAGCTGCCCGAGCTCCGGCAATATGACACCCGCATCATCGCCAATGTCTTCGGCTACTGCATCGCCGACTATGTCGAGGTGATACAAGTTCTGAATGACGCCGAGGGGCTGGCAGCCTATGAACTGAACATCTCCTGTCCAAATGTCGAAAAGGGGGGCATCGAATATAGTACTGACCCCACCCTCACAGCAGCCGTTGTGGGAGCAGCCCGGAAGGCTTCAAGGCGCCCTCTCTGGGTAAAGCTCTCACCTACTGTTGGAATGATTGGACTTATAGCGAAGGCCGCAGAAGTTGAAGGAGCCGACGCTCTCGTCGTCGCCAACACCTACCCAGCACTGTGTATAGACGCCCACACCCGGAGGTCCCGTCTCGGTAGTACGACGGGAGGGTTGTCGGGCGCGGCGATAAAACCTATAACTATGAGGCTGGTCTATGAGGCTACGCGGGCAGTCAAAATACCGATTGTCGGGCTAGGTGGAATAGAAAGTCCAGCAGATGTAATGGAATACCTCCTAGCGGGGGCCTCAGCAGTGGAGGTTGGAACAGCCCATTTCGTGGATCCGCGGGCTTCAGAACGAATCGCGGAAGGCCTCGAAATGTGGTGCCGGGACGAAAGGGTATTTGAAATCAGCAGTTTACGGGGAGATTTAAAGGCATAAAGTTGTTGCCGTCAGAACCCCGAAAAGGATACAATATGCTGATTCAAATAAGGTTAGGTGAAAATGACAGTTAAGCCATTTGTGGTTTTGCAGTCGGTGTTTTTAGGACTGGGTCTGCTCGTTTTGACTCCGACGGTTAATCCTACGTCCGCCGGAAAGCCGAGCAACCCTCCCCAACTCGCAGCCACGCGCCCAGCAACATCCCCCGCCCCAAGACAGAACTCGAACCCCAGCGACCAGAGGAAACCTCTGGCGGTCTGGGAGTGCAAGACCAGTTGGTATGGCGAAGATTTTGACGGTCAGCCGACCGCCAACGGCGAAACGTATGATATGTACGCCATCACGGCTGCGCACCCAACGCTCCCCTTGGGCTCCGTTGTGCGCGTCGTGAATACCCGGAACCACCGCAGCCAAGTGGTCCGGATCAACGACCGCGGCCCCTATATCGTGGGACGCGAGCTGGACGTCTCCTACGAAGTGGCCCGGAGACTCGGATTTGACCAGAGCGGACTTGCCAAAGTCCGGCTGGAACTGCTGGAGGTGCCTTCACGCCCGGCCACGGAACGCCGCGACTGATCGTCGCGCTGGATGTTGACCGCCTGGGGCCAGCCCTGCGGCTGGCCCGGCGGCTTCAGGGTGTCGCCGACCTCTTCAAAGTTGGAAGCAAGCTCTTCACAGCCGAAGGCCCGCATGCAGTCCGAATGCTCGCAGCCACTGGTGCCGAAATTTTCCTTGACCTGAAATTCCATGATATTCCAAACACTGTTGCCGGAGCCGTGGCTGCCGCCGCTGAGCTCCCCAACGTCCGCCTCCTGACGCTCCACACCTCGGGCGGCCTGGCGATGATGCGCGCCGCGCGCGAAGCGCTCGCAGGAAAAAAGAAGCGGCCCGCACTCCTCGGCGTCACCTTGCTGACGAGCCTGGACGCGGCTGCCATGCGCCGCATCGGCCTCACGGGAACTCTGCGCTCGCGCGCGGTTGCGCTGGCACTGCTCGCAAAAAAAGCGGGCCTCGATGGCATCGTCGCCTCCGCGCACGAAATTCCCGCAATTCGTCGCGCTTGTGGCCCGAAATTCCTGACGCTGATTCCCGCCGTCCGTCCGGCGAGCGCCGCCACAAACGATCAATCCCGCATCGCCACGCCCGCGGAAGCCACTCGAACCGGCGCCGACTTTCTCGTCATCGGCCGCCCCATCACGGCCGCTGCAAACCCACGCGCCGC
>JBGPZR010000451.1:0-2149 GCA_041493845.1 Terriglobia bacterium
GGGCGGGCATCCCATCGCGGGAAAAGAAACCAGCGGCTTCGAGCATGCCGATGAAAAATTATTCCGCGGCTCGCGCTACGCGCTGATTGCGCAGGAGGAAGATTCCGATCCGCGCGTCCAGCAATTCGCGGCGCTGCTGCGCACGCTGGGAGCGGAGCCCGACTGGTGCGACGCGGAAACGCACGACTGGGCGGTCGGACTCGTCTCGCATCTGCCGCAATTGCTCTCGGTCGCGCTCGCCCGCGTGGTCCAGGACGAGTCCGACGAGACGGGTTTGCCGGCGACGCTCGCGGGTCCGGCCTTGCAGGACATGTTGCGGCTGGCGGGCAGCCCTTACAGCGTCTGGCGCGATATCTGCCTCACAAATTCGGAAAATATTTCACGCGCGCTCGATCGCCTCACGCAGGCTGTGGACTATTTGCGAACGCATCTTTCGAGCAAAGACCTCGAACAGGAATTTCGCGCCGCGAACGAACTCTATAAGCTGCTGCACAAATCGGAATCGCAATGAGGACCGCAAACAGGATGGAATGTCCTACGGCGACTGCCGCGGCTCAACTGCCACGAGCCGCTTGTTGCGGACGCGAAACATCTGTTCGCGCCAGCGGATCCGCTGAGGGAAAAAGCTAGTGACCCACACGATAAATGCAAACTCCCCGCGCAATGTCAGCGCCCAGTGTTTTTTTCTCAACGAAATATCTTTCATGCCGTAAATGCCGATGGCTCTGATCATTTCGCCGTCCAACAAAATAAAGGCCGCAATGTATACGAACGAAGAAAGCTCCGACGGCGCGAGCGCGCATCCAAGCAGCGCCCACGCGAGGCCTTGCGTGAAAATCAATCCCAGGTGCCCCCATGGCCGCGAGTAGCGAATGCTTAGATTCCAGCGAAGCTGATGGCGAAATGCGTCGCCGAATGTTTCGTGCGGATACACGATCGAAACCGGGAACGTGCTCAACTCGATCCGATGGCCGCGCGCGGCGATGCGATTCCCCAGCTCATAGTCATCCGCGAAATAATCCACCAGCGATTCGAAGCCGCCAATTTCCGCGAGGTGTTTCTTGGTAGTGACCATCACAGCGCCGAGCATGAAATCCACATTCCCAAGCAGCCACGCCACCAGAACGCCCGCGGCAAAATCCGTGCTGTTACCCACTGCCTCGAGGTCTGCAGCAAGCGAGCCATCCGTGAGGCCGCGGTACAAGCAGGTCACACCGCCAACCTTCGGATCGCTGAATGGCGCAACCACGGCGCGCAGAAAGCCAGGCTCCACGCGGGCGTCGCTGTCGCTCACGATCACCACTTCGTGACGCGACTGGCGGACCATCCGGCAGAGTTTGTTCACTTTGTCGCTCACGCCGAGCCGGTCTGCTCCAATCAGCAATCGGATCGAGCGCTCTGGAAAATCATCAATCAGTTTTCGGATCACCGGGACAGCCGGGTCCTGCAAATCCGACACGCAAAATAGAATTTCGAATTCGGGGTAGTCCTGCCGGCAGAAACTCGCGTAGTTCTCGTAGGCCTCGCGATCGAGTCCGTAGATGGGCTTCAGGATGCTGACGGGCGGAGTGAATTCAGAGGCACCAGAAGGGCGCGCGCGAAAAAATCGCCGGGCGGCGATGATGGCAACGATGTAATAGCCGGACGGGGCAAGGGCCAACAACAGGAGCGCCCAGCGAATAGCCGCCCACGCTGTCACTCGATTACCCTTTGCCGATCCAGACCAGCGTGACGCCGATGCAGACAAGCAGGACGCCGGCCCAGCGGAGCGGCGCGACACGTTCGCCGAGGAAAAATTTCCCTCCCAGCGCACCGGCTGCGTAGCTGAGCGCCGTGACCGGGACAACGAAGCTCACGTTTTCGAGCGAAAGCATGGCAAGGAGGGCAAAGAAGCCCGTCGTCATCAGCAGCAGCGCGATCCACATCCATCCCACCTGGAGCGCGCGCCAGAAAACGTGCAGCAGCGAGAGCGGGCGGAAATCGTGCACCTCTCCAATGGTTTTCATGGCGCGAGTAAGGCAAAGCTCGCCGCTCGTTCCGGCCACCACAATCATCAGCAGCAGCACAATTTCGCGCAGCATCAGCGGCGCTCCGTGGTGCGCGGCGGAGTGTGTCCCACGATGAAAACGCCCAGGCAGATAATCAGGAC
>JBGPZR010000125.1:0-6405 GCA_041493845.1 Terriglobia bacterium
CTCGAGCGAAATCCGCGCCGTCGCTGAGCAATCTCTCGGCGAGACCGTTCTTGTCTGGGACGGCGCAAACCTCGCGGCGTTCGCGGTGTGTCACATCGGAGCGGGCACCGAAGCTGGGAGCGGCGTCTGTTACGCCAAGTTCGCGGCAGTGAGGCCCGGCCCGCGCGCGCAAGCCAATTTCTTGCGCTTGCTCAGTGGCGTTGAATTTCTTGCACGCCGCCGCGGCGTGACCAAAATCACGGCGGGTGTCAATCTGGCGCGCCGTGAAGCGTTCCAATCATTGTTTGCATGCGGCTTCCGCACCAAGATGCAGGGTCTGGCGATGGAAACCGGCGACACATCCTCGGGATACAATCGTGCAGGGGTGTACATCCTCGACGACTGGCGATAAAATCCCCCACACGAATCTCGTGAAACTCGTCCCCATCTGCTGTATCTTTTTGGTGATGGCTACCGTCTCCGCCCGCGCCACCGACGACTCGATCGAAAAACTTGCGCAGGATTCCCGTTGCGCGCGTGCGCTCGAGTGGATTGACAAGAATTCCGACTGGCTCACGCAACAGCAAATTCGCCTGACCGAAATTCCCGCGCCTGAATTCGGAGAAGGCCCGCGCGGGGAATTTCTGAAAAAACTTCTTGAGGCCAGCGGCCTGAAAGTCCAAACAGACAAACTCGGCGACGTCATCGGCACACGGCCGGGCTCCGATTCGAAAAGTGTCGTGCTGCTTGTTGCGCATCTGGACACCGTGTTTCCCGCCACCACCGATGTCAGCGTGAAACGCAAAGGAACGCGGCTGGAAGCTCCGGGAATCTCCGACAATGGCGCGGGACTTGCCGCGCTGGCCGGACTTGCACGAGCCCTCGGGGAATCGCGCATCCACACGGCGAAGACAATTGTTCTTGCCGGCAACGTCGGCGAAGAAGGCGAAGGGAATCTTCGCGGCATGCGCGCGCTGGTGGAAGCCTACGGCGCACGTCTTTCTGCAGTGATCGCGGTGGACGGCGCTTCGACGGATCACATCACCACGCAGGGCATCGCATCGCGCCGCTTCGAGGTGAGCATCACTGGCCCGGGCGGCCATAGCTGGTCCGATTTCGGCGCGCCGAATCCCATCACGGCGCTCTCACGCGGGATTGTGAAGTTTTCCTCGATCCACCTTCCTGAGGACCCGCGCAGCTCTTACAATTTCGGTTTGATTGAAGGCGGCACTTCGATCAACTCCATTCCCGCGCGCGCTGCCGTGAAAATTGATTTGCGCTCGGAAGAGGAAGCCGAGCTGAATCGAATGGAAGGCGCGCTGCGCGATGCCATGCAGGCCGGCTTGCGCGAGGAAGCCCTCGCGAACCATGCCAGCAACGATTCGCTTCAGGTGAGCTTCCGCTCGCTCGGCGCGCGCCCTGCGGGAAAAATTCCCGACGACGCGCCCATCGTCGAGACGATCCGAAATGTGGACCGCTACCTCGGCAACCGCTCGCGCCTGGAACGCAGCTCGACTGACGCGAACATTCCGCTTTCGCAAGGCATTCCAGCGGTCGCGCTCGGCGGAGGAGGGAAGGGCAGCGGCTCACACACGCTCGGCGAATGGTACGACCCCGCAGGCCGCGAAATGGGGTTGAAGCGTCTGCTCCTTACAACGCTCGCCCTCGCCGGAGTCCAACCATAGGATGAATCGCGCCGCGGCGTTTGCTTCCCTGGTTGCATTCAGCGGCGCAGTGTGCGGCCTTGCCGCATTCGGATGGCACAACAGTGGTGGGTTGGGTCCCGCACCACTGCAAGACACAATGCGCGCCAGCACGCCTGAAGCACCTGCCGATCTCGTTCTCACAAACGGGCGAATCTATACCCTCGACGTGAAGCATCCCTGGGCCAGCGCAGTTGCAATTCGTGGCGAATCGATCGCTGCTGTCGCCGGACCTGACGCGGATCTGAAATCCTTCATCGGACCGAAAACACGGGTCATCGATCTGCGCGGGCAGTTCACCATGCCGGGTTTCAACGACGCGCACGTGCATCTGGCCGGCGCCGGCCAGGAAATGCTCGAAGTAAATCTGGAAGGCGCGGCTTCTCTTCCAGAATTTCAGCAGCGCATCCGCGGCCGGCTGAACGATTTCAAGCCGGGCGAATGGATCATCGGCCGCGGTTGGGACCACACGCTGTGGCCCGAGAGAAAATTTCCCACGCGGCAGGACCTCGACGCCGTATCCAGCGATCATCCGATGTTTTTCACCCGCGTTGATGGCCACGTGGCGATCGCAAATTCCCGCGCGCTGGCCATTGCCGGCATCACGCGCACGACGCCGGATCCTCCCGGCGGCCACATCGAACGCGACGCAGCGACCGGCGAGCCCGACGGCATGCTCGAGGAAGACGCGGCGATGGATCTGGTGTACGACCGCATCCCGCCCTATTCTGCTGCGCAGCGCCGCCGCGCCCTCGAGCTTGCGATTGACGAAGCAGTGAAATACGGCGTCACCTCCTTGCAAGACAACTCGGTTGACAACAAACCGGACTCCGACAATTTCGGCTGGCAAAACTTTCTTGTCCTGCAACAGTTGCAGCGCGAAGGGGCGCTGAAGGCTCGCGTGACGGAGTGGCTGCCGTTCGCCGCGCCGCTCGCACGTCTCGAAGAGATGCGCCGCATCGGAGGATTTACCAGCCCGGGACACCCCGGTGATCCTTGGCTGAAAACCGGCGCGGTGAAGGCGTTTCTCGACGGCTCGCTCGGCTCACGCACGGCTGCCATGCTTGCGCCCTACTCCGACGATCCCGCGACCTCCGGCATTTTGCGCATGGAGCCGAAGCAACTGGAGCAGATGTCCATCGAGCGCGACCGTGCCGGATTTCAGCTCGCGTTTCACGCCATCGGCGACCGCGCGAATCGCCTGGCGCTCGATGTGTTCGCTGCCGTGCGCGCTGCGAATGGCGCGCGCGACCGGCGCGGCCGCGTGGAGCACGCGCAGGTTGTCGCGCTGCCGGATATCGAGCGCTTCGCGTCGCTCGGCGTCATCGCCTCGATGCAGCCTTCGCACTTGCTCGATGACGAGCGCTGGGCCGCCGACCGCCTCGGTCCCGTGCGGGTCAAAGGCGCTTATGCCTGGCACACCATGCAGCAGGACGGCGCGCATCTCGCCTTTGGCACCGATTTTCCCGTCGAATCAGTGAATCCCTTGCGGGGTCTCTATGCCTGCGTCACGCGCGAATTGCCCGGCGGCGGGCCGGCGGGCGGCTGGCACCCGGAGGAGCGACTGACCATGGACGAGTGCATCCGCGCCTACACCGTCGGGTCCGCTTACGCCGAGTTTGAGGAGCAGCGCAAGGGGACACTCGCGCCGGGGATGCTGGCCGATATTGCTGTCTTTCCCGCGGACATCACGCGCATGCCCGCCAGGGATCTTCTACACACGCCGGTCGCCATGACCATCGTCGGCGGCCGCATCGTCTACGAACAAAAATAGCAGGGCGCCCCGTGGGCCTGTGCATCACTTCTCAATTTCTACGGATTGAATCTCTCCATCGTAGGGCTTGTTCTCGACCATTATGAAGGTGAACTCCGCATCATGTCCGCTCAATTGAGTGCAGGGGTCAAACTTTCCGCTCTCGAAAGGCGTGCCTTCGCTAAAGCTCACGCGTGAGTAATCGCGCGCGTGCAAGTCGAAATCCACCTCACGCACGGTCAATGTGATTTTCATTTCCTTACCGTCGCAGACTACCTCTTTCACTTTTCCTTCAATTTTGGTGCTCACTGTCGGCTCGGCTCTTGAAGGCCGCGTCATTCGCGAGCCGCTCGCCGTTGAGTCTCCCTGTGTTCTCTGCGCACTGCTTGCGGCAGGGCGCTGTGCCTGATATTCACGAACCCGCTGCATATAGTTCAGAAACTCTTCCACATGAGCTCGCTGTTGCGGATCGGACGCGCCATCACGGGCGCGGGCGGCAAGCCTTTGCGCTTCGTCATAGCGCTGCATGTGCACCAGCACCTGCGCCAGGTCAAGCTGGTAACTGGTGTTGGCGGGTTCGAGAGTCACTGCCTTCTGACCAAACGCCAAAGCTTCGGGCAGGTTCTGATTCCGCTCTGCAAGAAACCAGGCCAGCTGCCCATATGGAGGAGCGAAATTCGGATTGAGCGCGATCGATTCGCGCAGATCAGCTTCCACTTGGGTATCGTCGCGCGTCCCGCTCCCGTGTGTAACGAGATAAGCGCGCAGGTAACGCGTCACCGCGTTCTTAGAATCGAGCGAAATGGCTTTCGAGGCAGAGGCAAGCGCTGCATCGCGCTCACCATTAAAAAATTGGGTCAGTGCCAGATTCTGATAGGTGAGCGCGAGGTTGGGGTCCAGTTGCGTAGCTTCCTCGAGCATCGCCTTCGCTTCCAGTGTTCGGCCGCGTATGGCGAAAAATCCGCCACGGTAAGCGTTTGCCTCGGCATCGGAGATAGAGCGCGCGCTAAGATCCGCCGGGGGCAATTCCGCCGGGGCCTTCATCTGATAGAAAGAAAAAGAGGACTTGCCCACATATTTTGAAAGGTTGCTCTGAAGTTTGCTGATGTCGCCAAGAGCTTTCGCAGCAGCTGTGTCCGTGGATTCTCCCCGGCCCAGCGCAGCGGCAAAATCTAGCAGCGCCTGCCGGTGCGACTGGTTGTCGCCGATCATCAGATAGTGAGTGAGCGCCCAGGACTCAGCGTAGAAAACGGACGTCTTGTTTTGCTCGTTGTAATAGGGCGAGCTGCGATCCACCTTGAACAGAACATCGAGAGGTATGAGCTTGTTTTCTCGTAGCTCCATGATCAGCCCGGGATCGGGTTTTCCCATCGTCGCGTTGTTCCCGCTTATCTCCGCGTTCCCGAAGAAGTCCGCGAGTCCCTCCGCGAGCCATGTGGGCAGGTTGGGGAAGTAGGGCATCGTGAGTGAGTGGTAATACTCGTGATAGACAGTCTTGAAAGGATTGTCTCCCTGCGCGTCCAGGTTGACCGCGATGTAGAACTGGTCCATGCGATAGGAGAAGAGTCCCGCCAGACGCGCGTGTCCCTTGGTGAAGTACTCCGGCAGGAGTTCGCTGAGGGACTTCTCATCCTTCACCGCGAAAATCGTGATCTGCGGGGTGGGATGCTCCCTCGCGACGGCCAGTGACTCGCGGAACACGATGCGAATCTGCTCAAACTGCAGCGCCGTTTTGCGCGCCTGTTTTTCTCCCGCGTTGCTGATGACCATGAAGTTCGGGCTGCGTACCTCGACCCAGTTTTCATGCTTGGCCCCGCGGATCGGGAGCACCAGGAGAGCGCCGGCGCACAGCGCTGCGAGCATGGTTCGCTTCCTCATGCGGGCTGGTCCTCCCGCTCGCCTGTGATTGAGCGAGCCGTCAGCGTATCTGCTCTTATAAATTGTCGCCTGCGAACTGTCAACCGATCCTCCAATCCACCGTCGTCACCTCTGAAATCAGAAAGGCCGCATGAACTCATCAGAGCCGCAACAAGCAGCCCCCCTTTTTTTCTTCGGTTCTACCCGTCTCTCGCCGGAGGTTCGCCTCGGAACTTCTCCGCGCCTTCTGCGCCTCTGCGGTGAATGCCTTCTCGGTTTGATTTGCCGTACAATATTTCCACGCGTCGCGGTGACGACGACCTCAACAAAGCAAGATGGCTTCATCTCATGCCGACAACCTTTCTTGTCATCGCCCTCCTCACCGCTTAAACTCTTTCCCTTCATGTCCACGAAACGCCTCCGCGCAGACCTCGGGCTCCTGTTCTGTGCCTTGATTTGGGGCGCGACGTTTGTGGTGGTCAAAGACGCGCTCGCCGACGTATCCGTCTTCGTGTACATCGCCGTGCGCTTCGCCTTGGCAGCCGCGGTGATGGGAATATTTTTCTGGCGCTCGCTGCGCGGTCTTGATCGCAAGACCATCTCGGCTGGGGTGCAAATCGGTTTTTTCCTGCTCGGCGGCTACGTGTTTCAGACCACCGGCCTGAAATTCACCACGCCATCGAAGGCGGCTTTCATCACTGGAGCCAGCGTCATTCTGGTTCCTCTACTCCTCGCAGTTTTCGGGCGACGCCGCATCAACGCCTGGATCTGGGCAGGCGCGCTCGGAGCTTTCGCGGGGTTGTATTACCTGACGGTCCCGCCCGCAGGATTCGCGGGGCTGAACATCGGCGACCCCATCGTCTTCGGCGCCGCCGTCATGTTTGCGCTGCACATTATTTTCATCAGCCGCCACGTCGGCGAGCATTCCTCCGCTGCGCTCAGTTTTCTGCAGGTGGCGACCACAGCAGTTTTCGCCACGGCCATTTTTCCGCTACTTGCCATCATGCACGTCGAACAGCCGCGCTGGGTTTGGACCGGCAGCCTGGTTGCAGCAGTGCTGATCACCTCTCTCGGCTCGACTGTCATCGCGTTTTCGCTCCAGACCTGGGCGCA
>JBGPZR010000055.1:0-9388 GCA_041493845.1 Terriglobia bacterium
CCCAGCAGCATGGGTTGTCCGCCCGAGAGCGCCACCTGGGCTGCCAGCGACACGCTGTTGCTATTGCGAATCTGAAACGGGCCGGGCGTTTGATCCACCACCACCACTTCATCGCCGGTCGAAAGAATCGCCACATGCGGGCGCCGGCTCACAATAATCTTCGACCGCCCCACCTGCGCCGCCATGGCCAGCTCCGCGTAGCCCAGCCGCGTGCCGAGTTTGACCACCACTTCACCCGCGCGTGTTTCGCTGCCTGCAAGAACAAAGTTGTGATGCGGCTGCGCGGGCTGGTCGAACACGACTGCGTCGCCTTCGACGCGCGCATACTCCTGCATCACTACGGTGTCAGCGCCGCGCGGGACTGCCGCGCCGGTCATGATCTGCACGCATGTGCCCGGCTCGACGGTTCCATGGAACGCCACGCCCGCGCGGCTTTCGCCGATCAGGCGGAGCTTCGTGCCTGCGTGCGCCGCATCGGCAGCGCGCAGCGCAAATCCGTCGCGCGTGGAGCGATTGAAGGGCGGGTAATTGCGGTCGGCAGAAATATTTTCTGCAAGGAAGCGGCCAAGCGCTTGCGCCGGCTCCTGCGCGTACACGATTGTTTCCTTAGGCGGGTGGCAGGCACGGGCGCGAATGACTTCGATTACTTTTGATCGCGCCGCTTCATAGGAAAGCATGGCAGATTAGAGCCAGGATGCGAGTTTCGTTCCTCGCGGTACGATGGTGGCATCGCGCTCCGGGCCGGTGGAAACCATTCCGATTTCGACCTGAAGCTTTTCGGAGATGAAGTGCAAGTATTCGCGCGCGGCCGTGGGCAAATCCTTCACGTCGCGAATGCGGGGCGTGGGTCTTCGCCATCCGGGCAGCGTGTGGTATACGGGCTCCACTTGTGCGAGCGTTTCGACGTCTGGAGGAATCTCCTCCAGCGGCTGGCCTTTGTACCGGTAACCCACGCAGACTTTGATTTCAGGCTGCGCATCGAAGACATCGAGCTTGGTGACGACCAGTGAGTCAATGCCATTGAGCATCTTCGCGTAGCGCAGCACGGCGAGATCCAGCCAGCCGCAGCGCCGCGGGCGTCCCGTGACCGCGCCGAATTCATTCCCGCGCTCGCGCACTTCGTTTGCATCCAGGTCAGGCATCTCGGTTGGGAAGGGCCCCGCGCCCACGCGGGTGGTGTACGCCTTGGTGACACCGACGACGCCAGTGAGCCGGGTCGGCGCGACGCCGAGTCCGGTGGCGACGCCGCCCGAAGTCGCGTTCGACGAGGTAACGAACGGATAAGTGCCCTGGTCAATATCGAGCATGGTGCCCTGCGCGCCTTCAAACAGGACCGATTCGCCTTTGTCGAGCGCGCGATTCAATAGCACTGCCGTGTCGGCCACAAGCCCGCGAATGTGTGCGGCGAGCTCGAGATACTGGTCCAGTATGCCGGACGTTTCGAGCGGGTGGCCATACGTGGCGCGGCTGATGGCGTCCTTTTCTTTGATCACGCGCTCGAGTTTTTCGCGGAAGCGGTCCGCGTCAAGCAGATCGCACACGCGTATTCCGCGCCTTGCCATCTTGTCTTCATAGGCCGGCCCGATGCCGCGCGAGGTGGTGCCGATTTTTGCGGCGCCCAGCGCTGCTTCGGATGCTTTGTCCATTTCGCGATGATAGGGGAAAATCAGGTGAGCGCGATTGCTTAAAAAGAGCCGCCCGCGCACTTCAATGCCGGACTTCCTCAGGTTTTCAACTTCCGCCACCAGCGCTGCGGGGTCCACCACCGTGCCCGCGCCGATCACAGCCTTTTTTTCGGGCCGCAGGATGCCGCTGGGGATTAGTTGCAGAACGTAGCGATGATTGTCGAAGATTACGGTGTGCCCGGCATTGTGCCCGCCGGCGTAACGCGCGATGTAGTCAAACGAAGACGCGAGATAATCAACGACCTTGCCTTTGCCTTCGTCTCCCCACTGCGCGCCGACGACGACTACCGCTTTAGTTGCAGGTTTGTCCATCCGCCTCGCTACCCCAGATCATCGCAGGCCGCACAATCCCCCGCCAGAATCGTGCCTGAATGATTACAGGAGGGCTGATGCGGCAAACACCGAAGAAAGATGGTACGCTCCGCCCGCCTTCAACGCAAGCCAGAGTGGCGGGGGAAGCTGGTAGGCCGGGCCAAGAGTATTGTACGGCGGACAGAAGTTCGGTCTAGAGGATTTGGTTGCGGCGGAAGCAATCGCGGGCGTGGTCATTCACCATGCCGGTGGCCTGCATGAAGGCGTAACAAATTGTGGAGCCGACGAAGCGGAAACCGCGGCGCTTCAGGTCTTTGCTCATGGCGTCCGATTCGGGCGTGCGGGCGGGGACGCGCCGTGAGGACCGTGGGTTGTTCTTTTTCGGCTGGCTGCCTACAAACTGCCAGATGCAACGATCGAAACTCCCGAATTCATTCTGAACAGCGCGGAATGCTCTGGCATTGGAGATGGCCGCTGCGATTTTCAAGCGATTCCGCACGATTCCTGCATTCGCGAGTAGCTGGCGGACTTTCCGCCGATCGTAGCGCGCGACTTTTGCAGGATCGAAGCGGTCAAACGCACGGCGATAATTCTCGCGCTTGTTGAGTATCGTCTCCCAGCTCAGGCCGGCCTGCGCGCCTTCGAGAATCAGGAATTCAAACAGCCGGCGATCGTCATGGACAGGCACACCCCATTCTTCGTCGTGGTACGCGGCCATCAATGGATTCTTCGCCCAGTGGCAGCGTTGCCGATCGTGGTTTCCTGCTGGCGTCATTCGAATCTTTCGAGGAGAGCGGCGGGCACAAGCCGCGTGTTTTCCCAGCCCGATCAAGTGCTGCGGCCGGCAGCAGCCGCGAGGCAGCGCGGACATAGGCAGTCTGTGTGATGCGCGCGCAGCCGCGCCGCAGCTTCGCTCGTGAGCTTCACGTTCTCGCACCAGCAACCGGGCTCCGGCGCGCCGCAAGCAAACATCTCGCCGCACGCCGCGCATTTTTTCTGCGTTGGGGCACACCCGTTGCGCTGCGTTCCCAGCTTGCTTGCGGTCACGCGGTCGCCCCTGGCTGTCATGGGGGATGCGCCTAGGAAAGGTGGCGCTCGAGAACTTTCAAGATATTTTCTTTGGGCTGGGCGCCGACAATCTGGTCGGCCACTTGCCCGCCCTTAAAGACCAGCAATGTGGGGATGCCGCGAATATTGAACTTCCCCGCAGCATTGATGTTCTCATCCACGTTGAGCTTCACCACTTTGAGCTTGCCCACATGCTCGCGCGCGATTTCTTCCACCGTCGGCGACAGCATGTGGCACGGGCGGCACCAGTCGGCCCAGAAATCCACCATCACCGGTTGCGTCTTGCTCGCTTCGACTACATCTTTCTCGAAGCTAGCATCGTTTACTGCTTGAACGTTATCAGCCATATTTTTCCCTTACTGCGCGGGCCGGCTTTGTTTCGGCCTTTCCGCGCTAGTGTTTAGATGTTCCAGCCGCCCGCGGGATTCTAGTCCTCCTAGCCGCTTCATACAATGTGACATATGACGCGGCCGATGCTTTCCACGAAAAATCCTTGGCCATGCCGTTGGCCTGCAGCGCACGCCAACCCTTTGGATCGCGGTACGCCTTCAGCGCCGCGCGCACGCTGTGCAATAACGCCTTCCCCGTGTAGTCCTCGAATTTGAATCCGGTTCCCTGCATGGTCTTGGCGTCGAAATTCTGGATGGTATCATCCAACCCGCCGGTCGCGCGCACAATTGGCACCGTGCCATAGCGCAGGCTGTAAATCTGATTCAGCCCGCAAGGCTCGTAGCGCGACGGCATCAAGAACATATCGGCGCCCGCTTCAATTTTGTGCGCGAGCGCGTTGTCGAAGCCGATCTTGACGCCTACCCGCGCCGAGTATTTGTCCGCCAGTTCCTTGAACAATTTTTCGTATTCGGGCTGGCCGGTGCCGAGGATCACGAGCGCGAGATTTTCTTTCATCAAGTCGCCGGCCTCTTCCGCGATCAAGTCGAAGCCCTTTTGATCTGCAAAGCGAGAGATGATTCCGACGAGCGGCCGTTCCATATTCTCCGCCGGCAGCTTGAACGCTTCGAGCAGATTCTTCTTGCAAGCTTTCTTTCCGTCGAGATTGTGCGCCGAATAATTCTGCACGATGAAGGTATCGGCCTCCGGGCTCCAGACGGCGTAGTCCACGCCGTTCAGGATTCCGACGAGCCGGTCGGAGCGATGGCGTATCACGCCTTCCAGCCCCAGCCCGAATTCCGGCGTCTGAATTTCCTTCGCGTAGCGGCGGCTGACGGTGGTCAGGTAATCCGCAAACAGCAACCCGCCCTTCAGGTAATTCACCTTGCCGTAGTATTCAAGCGCATCCATGGTGAACAGATTGTCTGGCAGCCCGATCTTCCGCATTACCGAATGCGGGAAGAGCCCCTGGTAGCCGAGATTGTGAATGGTGAAAACCACCGGAAGCGACCGGACCACGGGGTCGTGCACATGCTGGGAGCGCAGCAGGACCGGCACCAGCGCCGACTGCCAGTCGTGGCAATGAATCACGTCGGGCAGCCAAACGCGTTTTGTGAACTCAATGGCGGCGCGCGAGAACTCCGCGAAGCGCTCGGCGTTGTCCGGATAATCGCCGGCCTTGTCGCCGTAGAGCTGCTCGCGGTCGAAGTAAGCGGGATCATCTACGAAAAAGTAGCGCACGCCCTCGACCGACTGGCCCTCTGCGAGCGTAGGAAATCGCAGCGTATCGCCCAGCGGGATGGTCACGCTATAAATGATCGTCGAAGTGATCTTGTTGCCGTGATAGCGCGGGAGCAGCACGGCCACTTCGTGCCCCATCGCTACCAGGGCCTTGGGCAGCGCCTCCACCACATCCGCCAGGCCGCCCGTCTTCGAGTACGGCAGTCCTTCCGAGGAAACGAACAGGATTTTCATTGGGCCTCAGTCGAAACAAAAACGGTAACGGAACGCGCGTGGTTCGTCAAGGCCGCCCCTGCAGGCGATTTCCACATGAAATTGCTACACTCGACTGCCTCATGGCGCGACAGCGGATGGGACAGCACTTCCTGGGCAACCTCAGTTGGCGGAAACGCATTCTCGAATCGCTCCCGCGCGCCGACAAGGAAACCTGGATCGAAATCGGCGCGGGCCACGGCGAGATGACGCAACTTCTCGCTGAAAATGGCCGGCGCGTGATCGCCATCGAAGCAGATGCACAGCTCGCGGCGGGACTGAAGAATAACGCAGCCAGATGGGGCAACGTCGAGGTTGTCTCAGGCGACGTCCTGCGGCTCGACCTGGGGAAAATTGCCGGCGGGCGTTTTCGGGTGTACGGCAATCTGCCGTACTACATCACCTCGCCCATCCTGCATCAACTCTTCGCCTACACCGATCAGATCGCATCCATCCATATCGTGATCCAATTCGAAGTGGCCGAGCGCATCGTGGCGGCTCCCGGCCGCCGCGACTATGGGTATCTTTCGGCAGTTTGCCAGTTTTACACCGAGCCGGAAATCGCCTTCCGCATTCCGCCCGGTGCGTTCCGGCCGCCTCCGCGCGTCAACTCCGCACTCGTACACATGACGATTCCCGGCGAGCGCGCATCGTTGAATGTTGCCGATGAAAAACGATTCCTCGAGTTTATCGGCACTTGCTTTGGCCAGAAGCGCAAAACGATGCGAAACAATTTGCGCGCCATCATGCCCGATGAACGCATCCACGCGGCCCTGGCTTCCTGCGGTCTTCGTCCAGACGCGCGCGCCGAGCAGTTCTCGCTCGCGCAGTTCGCGAAAATGTTTGCCTGGATGCCGTAGGGCATGCACTTTTATCCGTGCTCTGCCCTCTGTGAAATTGATTACAGGTGGGCATGTGGCCCTGCCACCAGCCGCAACTACGGTTCGAGGACTGCCTGCAGCCGGTCGGGAAAATCCGTCATCACGCCGTCCACGCCCGCGGCGATCACCGCGCGCATATCCTCCGGCTGGTTCACCGTCCAGGTGGCCACGTGCAGGTCCGACCGATGCGCCTGCGCGACCAGCTCGGCCGTCACACTCGAGAAGCGGGGGCAGAGCTGCCTCGCGCCGATGTCCACAGCCGCCTTCACGGATTCGGGTTGCAGCTCTTCCACCAGCAAACCCGTCATGATGGAAGCATCGAGCTTTCGCACGCTTTCCAGTGTCCCGTTGTCGAATGAAATCACGATGGTGCGTGCCGCGTCCTGTTCTTTTCTGAGCGCGCCCACCAGCGCATGATGCATGCCCCAAGCGGCCTCGTATTTTATTTCCAGATAGAAGAGCACATCATACTTGCGCGCGAATTCCAGCACCTCTTCGAGGGTGGGGATGCGCTGCTCCATGTATGCCCGGTCATACCACAAGCCGGCATCGAGCCGCCGCAATTCGTGGAGCGTGAAGTCGTGAACATTGCCGCGCCCGTTGGTGGTGCGCTCAAGCGTGGCGTCGTGGATGGCCACAAAACGCGCGTCGCGCGTCAAGTGCAGGTCCGTCTCGATAAATGGCGCTCCCAGTTGCACGGCGCGCTCAAACGCTGCGAGGGTATTCTCCGGCGCGTGTCCGGACGCACCACGGTGCGCAATGACCCAGGGTTTTCGCATTTCCGTCGCTATCCTAGCAGATTCAACCGGACTACCGACTCGCTCCGGCGCCGGCCCGTAACTGGAATGATAACCGTGACAAACGGCGGCCGGCACGCTGCTTGGGCCAGGCTGGGGGTTTTAGTGGGCGTGCACCCTCCCTGTGCAGAAATGAAAAAACCTTGCCCAATAGGGAAAAATAATTTGCACAGGGAGGCAATTCACCCGATGGCACCCTCGGATTTCTGAGCTGGGCGCTGCCGCTCCGCTCGTGGGATGGCTATCGGCTGTATTTTGAATAAGATAGTATCCTCTCCCCGCCGCGCTCGCGAGCAGTCTTTGGAAGCGCGATTGCCACACATATGCTGCCGTGCAGGGGCGCTACTGCGGTCGTGGTCGGTTCTCACTTCAACCCGTTGATTAATGCCGTAGGCGCTATAGAATCTGCCGGCGAGGTATCGGCATCCATGGCTAGCATGCAAGCTCAGAAGAGTCACGCCCTCGAACCAATCATGGGGATGAACTCCGCTCCCGAAGGATTTGACGCAGCGCGCGATCTCCCGAAGGGCTTCGTCGAATTTTTGCTCCCGCTGCATCGCAAGTTCACGCCGCGGCAGCAGCTGCTGCTCGAAAAACAGGCCGCAGCGCATGCAGCACCGCGGTGCGATTCGCGTGCTCGACGAAAATGGCCAAGAAGTGGTTCACACGCCGGAGTTGATTGCGCGGCTCTTCGACGAGGAATTGAAGCGCATTGTCGGCGATTTGCCGGGCAAAACGCCGCCGGAGGCGATCCCCGCTGAGGTCGAGCTCTATACTCAGGCGCGGGTGCTGAGCGAAGACTTGATCGTGCGGGGCGAATTCAGCCCCAGCTAGCTTCACCGCCCGACTCAAGGCATCTGGGGCGGGAGATTGTCAAATGGCAGTCGAATGCAGCAGCGTGATTCAGAGAATGTTCAAGCGTTTTTTGAGGCTTGATTCAACCGAAGAGGCCCGGTTCCAGCAAGAAAGAGCAGAGGGATCTGTCGAAACGGAAAAGCCGCTTAAGGCGATGGCGGCTCAGTTCTGAGGGCGTGAATCGACGGCAGCGGCCCTAGCTTGGGAGGGGGACGTGGCGCTGTTCGTTGTGATTGTTGTAGGGCTGGTTGTCGCGCAGACGTGGTTGGACTGGCGCGATGCCAGAAAAACTTGGGTTCTGCCGGAGTGGGCGAAAGGGATGGCGCTCGCCGGTGTGGTGGCCGTTTCGCTCACGGCGGCAACCTCGTTCACTTCCGTCTGGCTTCAGGATTCGGCTGGCCAATGGACGAACGGAATCGGTTCGGGGCTGTTCTGGCCGCAACTGGGATTTCTGCTTTGCGCCATGGGCATCATCATCGCGACGCTGCGCAAAAAGCGCTTGCGCCTGATGCTGATCCTCACCACGCTCTTGACCTTTGCCTTCTGGCTCGGCATGACGCTTTCTTCATGAGGCAGGCTTGATGCGCTTGCAACACAACCCAATTGGCGCAACCCCTGTTGGCCCAGACCGTGCCTCGTTAACCAAGCGATCATGGCATTCGTAGATGACGAAGGCCCCGGCCTCCCGAAAGATGCGTCTTCGGACCGTCTGTTTGCCCTCTTTGCAAAAGGGAAAGACCGCCCCGGCAAAGCGGGTCTGGGACTCTACTTCTGCAAGATCACCGTCGAGCGCTGGGGCGGCAGCATCGGCGCAGAAAATTGCCCGGGCGGAGGGTTGCGCTTTTAGTTTAAAATCCCCTGCGCGGTGAAGACTACGCAAAATCGCGGCGCCGAGAAGCGTCCCGCTCCCGAAAAACCGCTGCCGCCAGTGGCGGAGGAGCGGCCTGCTCACCTCGCGCCCGGTCATCTTGGTAAAGCCCCCCGCCGGTTGCAAATCCTCGTCGCCGAAGATACGGATGTGAATCGCGAGTTGGTCACTGAACTGCTCCACAAACGGGGCCACTCCGTTGTCGCGGTCGCTGATGGCCGCGCAGCGATCGCTGCCCTCTCGAAGAAGCGCTTCGACGTGGTGCTGATGGACGAGCAGATGCCCGGCATGGACGGACTCGACGCCACGCGCAACATTCGTCTGATGGAACGTTCTTCCGGAAATCACCAGATCATCATCGGCCTCACAGGCAACGTCGCCGAGGAAGACACGCAGCACCGCATCGAAGCCGGCATGGATGGCTACATCACAAAACCATTCGATATGCACGTCCTGTTTCAAGCCATCGAGTCTCATTCACACGGCGGACAGCAAGCTGTTCCGGCACAGGCGAATTCGGCGGGCTCCGCGCCGTCCTCAATGGATGTCGCTACGCACTTGCAACGCTCCACCGGCGGAAACGAAAAGCTCGCTCAGTCGCTGGTCAAGTCGTTCCTCGCCGACGCTCCGAAAAAAATCTCGAACATCCGCCGCGCCATCGCGCAAAAAAATCCCGCGAAACTCTCGAGCGCAGCCCACGCGTTCAAGGGAGCAGCGGCCATCTTCGGTGCGCCGCAAGTTGTGGCTGCGGCGCGCAACCTCGAAGCCATGGGCCGGGCCCGTGATCTCGATGGAGCCGATGGAGAAATTCAAACCCTTGAAGCAGAATTCGCGCGCCTCAAGAGCGATCTCCTGGCCCTCCAACCGCAGGCAGGCACGGGCCACGCAGCGTCCCAGCGCAAGCGAAAGAAATAAGAAGCTGCGCAGGGGCCCGCTTACTTCCTTGACATCATATTGAATCAGGAATAGGCTCTCCTCATTCCCGGTGTCGAAGGTTGGACTGTTCGCCGCAGTTTCCAATTTTCGCAACGGTTTAGGGGC
>JBGPZR010000450.1:0-2154 GCA_041493845.1 Terriglobia bacterium
CGGAGGTGCCCCCTCCACGCCCGCGCCGCCGCCCGCTCTGGCCCCCTCTGATTCTTTTTATTCTCACGGTGATTTCCACGCTCGCTGTCGGCGTGGAATTTGCCCGTTCGTACGCGCAGAATGAGGCGCCGTTCTCGGGCGATCAGAATCCCTTCGTCATGATGCTCTACCCCCTCGAGCATCCGCGCCTGTTGCTGCTCGGCATCCCGTTTTCGTTTACGCTGCTTGGCATTCTGCTCGCGCATGAACTCGGCCATTACTTTGCCTGCAAGCTCTACGACATCGACGTCAGCTATCCCTACTTTATCCCCGCCCCGACTTTGTTCGGCACGTTCGGCGCGTTCATCCGCATCCGTTCGCCAATCACCACGCGGCGCGCATTATTCGACGTGGGCCTCGCCGGGCCTGTGGTTGGGTTTCTCATCGCCGTTCCGGCTATGGCCTACGCGATCGCTTCTTCAAAGATTATTCCCGGCGCGCAAGCCAGCGCGCCAATCGTGTTCGGCAATCCGCTGCTGATGAGAATTTTTATTTCGCTGTTTCATCCCGGCGTGGATCCAAACTCAATTCTGCTTCATCCCGTCGGCCGCGCCGCCTGGATGGGACTTTTTGCAACTGCGCTCAACTTGTTTCCGGTCTGGCAGCTTGACGGCGGGCATATCGTGTACAGCCTCGCGAGCCAATATCACCGGCGCATTTCCATCATTGTCTCTCTCGGGCTCATTGCGCTCGGCACGCAAGACCCGCTCTGGTATGGCTGGGGCGGCATCCTGCTGTTGCTTTCGCTGCGGTTCCGGCACCCGCCTCTAGTGGATCGCTGGGAACCACTGACGCCGTCAAGACGCCTGTGGGCAGTGGGAGCGCTCGCGATTTTCCTGATGTGCTTTACGCCGTGGCCCGCGACCAGCCAGGACACTGAGCCGGAAGTCCCCGCATCGCCGCACCGGATTCAGGCCAGGCTCGTGGGATCCACATCCACGATCACGGCATTGTCGGGAATTTCCTTGGAAGCGCAGAAGTCCAGGCATCCGGTCAGAACCTGCGAAAGCGCCGCGCGCTGCGGAGATTTCAGTAAGAATTGAAAGCGGTATTCGCGGCGCAGTCGTGCGAGGGGCGCGGCCGCTGGGCCCAAGATTTTCACGCCGCGATTTTCAAACGGCGCGAAGTAGCCTGCCAGTGCGCGCGACCATCGAATCGCATTTTCGATCTTGCGGTCGCGCACCAGTATGTTCGCCAACGCCGTGAACGGCGGATAGTGCAGCATCCGCCGGAAGTGCGCTTCCTTTTCGTAGAACGAAACGTAATCTTGCTGCGCCGCATGCTGGATGGCGTAGTGCTCCGGATAATACGTTTCCACCAGCACCTCGCCTGACAGCTCGCCGCGCCCCGCGCGCCCCGCCACCTGCGTCAGCAACTGGAATGTGCGCTCGGCCGCGCGAAAATCCGGCCGCCCGAGCGCCAGATCTGCCGCAACCACGCCCACCAGCGTCACCCGCTGGAAATCGTGCCCCTTGGCCACCATCTGCGTTCCGACCAGCACGTCAATCTCGCCCTTCGCGAATGCACCGAGCACGTGCTGATATTCCCGCTTCGTGCGTACCGTATCGCGGTCCAGCCGTGCGATGCGCGCCTTCGGAAATTTCTCGCGCAGATATTCTTCCACGCGCTCGGCGCCGTCGCCCACGAAGTACATATATTCCCCGCGGCACTTCGGGCACTGCTTCATCGGGCGAATCGAGTAGCCGCAGTAGTGGCATTCCAGGCGCTGGCGGCTTTTGTGGTACGTCAGCGCGATGCTGCAATTCTGGCACTGCACGAACGCGCCGCAACTCCTGCACAGCAACGACCACGAGTAGCCCCGCCGGTTGATCAGCACCATCGCCTGCGTGCCTTCTTCCAGGCGTAGCGCAATGGCCGCGCGCAGCGATTCGGAAAACGCCGTGCTCTCATGTTGCCGGCGGAATTCTTCGCGCAAGTCCACCACGCGCACTTCCGCGAGCGGGCGGTTTTCGACTCGCGAAGTTAGCTCGAGCAGTTGATATTTTCCCGCGCGCGCGTTGTGGTAGGTCTCGAGCGAAGGCGTCGCGGAGCCGAGCAGCGCAACCGCTCCTTCCAGGCGCGCGCGATAGACAGCCGTGTCGCGCCCGTTGTACC
>JBGPZR010000386.1:0-2793 GCA_041493845.1 Terriglobia bacterium
CTGGATTTCGCTTTGTGCAGGTTCAACAGGAGCTTCGAACCCACAGGGAATGGATTCGTGGTGTCCACAAAGCAGCCGCCGGGGCCGAGGTCGGTGGTGCGCGTCGAGAAGCGCGCGCCGGAAGTGAGTTCACGGACGTCCGCGCCGGCGGTGAACATATGGCGCTCTGTTCCGCGGCGTTCGGCTTCCTTCACCGCGGAGCTGTTGCCGCCAGTTGCGGCGGGAGTTTGCTTCTTATGCCCATGCTCTTGCATCGTTTGTTCCTGCCTGCCCGCCGGCAATCTATTCCTCGAGTTCTCCATGCGGCGGGCGATTCGAGGTGCTCTTTCCATTGTCCCAGCGGCTTCCGGGGACGTACAGAACCAATCCCGGAAGCATTGCCCAAAGGGAAACCATAATCCACGGAGGGATCAAAGCTCGCCGTTACACGATGAATCGGACTGCAATCCCGCGAGTGCCATCTTCGCGATCTTCCAAACGCACGATGGAACCCAAAAAACGGTGGTGCGCCGAGGCTCTATGGCCGAAGGGGAAGGTCACAATCAGGCGCATCCCCACTAGATAGTGGGGCATGCAGGTGACGAAAAATAGGCCGTCGCGGGTGAAATCCACCACTTCGCCAATATCTTCGATCTCGATGAAACGCGCGTCGAATGGCCGCACTTGCAGGGGCAGGCGTACTTTCAGTCTTTCCCTGCGCCGCGCATCTTTCTGCGATGGCGGCTGGGTGCCCAGATTCGGCTTCCTTGGGGCACCGGCAAGATTCGGGGTGTGGACTGCTGTCGCCATTTCCGACCTCCGCGGCAAGCTCATTCGTGCGTGTCCAATGTACGGGATGGGGGCAGTGGGTGCCTATAGGCCTAGGGTACCAGTGGGTACCTGACCAAAGTTCCCAATGGCGGCCGGCGATCCGGGGGTGACTGAAGTGAACATCCGGTTGGACTCTAATTTCATCTCTGGCGCGTCGGCGATGGCCATTACTGCTGACGTTTCTTAGGGATACAAGTCCAACCGTAACGTTTTCGCTTTTCGGCAGTTTATGTTATGGAGAAGGCGGTTTGCGGGGAAGCGGTTGACGGCCCTCAGGACCGAAGAGCACGAGCGAAAGCATGTCGAGGCGGCGCGACATTGCTGGGGGATCCACAGAACGAGACCTACGGGGATCGCAGTGCGACCACGCAGGATCCTTCCGGCAATCGCTGGTTTATCGCCACGCATATCAAGGACGGGAAGTTCTAGATTTCGCAGCAAATTGCAACGCGGTGGAAATGCAATTGTGAGAGGAAGAAAATTACTTTTCCTGCGGGAAATTCTCGGAGGCTTCCGCGACGGTGGGATAAATCTCAATCACTTTGTGCACGTGGGTCATCTTCAACACGCCGTCCACCATCCCGCTGGCGCCGGCAATGCGCAGTCTGCCGCCTGATTTCAGCAGACTCGAGTGAGACTTCACGATCTGGCCGATGACGGCGCTGTCCATATGGTGGACGCCGGTGAGATCGAAGATGAGGTGCTTTTCGCCGCGGAGAATATGCTGCTCGACATGTTGATCGATTTCCGCGCAATCGTTTCCCATGGATATGCGGCCGCTGAGTTCCACAACCACCACGCCCGGCCTCAGATTTTTCTCGGTGAGTTTCACAGGGCCCCAGATTCCTCACTGTACCGAATGTTGCCCGGCTGCGCAGCTTAGCTCGAACGAAAGCTACTCTTGCGTGGTGTGGGCGTCAAGCGGAAGTCCTGCTGGCCGCATCGCTCAGAGCTACCCTTCATACGGAAATTGGCGGATCATGCGCATGCAGTCGGCCAGAGCTTTCAGCAGGGAATCGCCCCAGCCGGTCGGGAGGATGGCGGCCGTTTTTTGATTTACTTCCTTGTCGGCCTCCGCGAAAAATTTCGAGTGCTGGCCGGAGGGAGGCGTGACGTATTCCTTCACGGTGATGCGGAATTCAATCTCGCGGCCTTGCTCGTGCTTCTTCATGGTGTAGTAGGAAACCTGTGCAAGCTCATCGGCACGATCCGATTGCGCGTACTGCCAGTCCGCCATTGCCCGTCTCCTCGATCCCTATTTCGCCGCCGCCGGTGCGAGTAAGCGGGAGCGCCGGAATCTTAGGCTGGGGGTCGTACCAAGTCAATCGAAGTGCGCGATATTTGGTGGCTTTTCACATGGGCGGCGCGACGAAGATGGTAGCGATCACTTGCTGCAACCCGCCCGGGATGAAAGGCCACGCGTAGCGCCATGATGCGCCACGAGCCACGTGCTTTGTATTCGGGCTTTGCGCGTAGCCAGCTTAATCGCATAATTGGGGAGAAGGCAGCCGAACGCGTCGGACAGTTTGACCAGACCCTATGCCAAGACGTCGCCAATCCGCAATGCTTCCCGATATTTTGGAGAGGGCGCTGCGCGCCGGGTTCCGCCGGGCGTATTTTCACGTGCAGGTGGATCCGGAGCGCTACCTCCATCATGTGCGCCGCGCCCATGGGTTACCGATCCGGTCCTGGAGCGACATGCTGGGCATGGATGAAGCGACACTGCATCCCATCGCGGAGCGCGTCATCACGTCAGCCAAAAGAACTGCGGCACTCGAGGGCACTGGGCTTGGCTTTGGCGGTTTGCTCACCATCCTCCCGGATATGGGCATCCTCTCGGCCATCACCATCCGGATGCTGCAGAAGCTGAGCCTGATTCACGGATTTGAATACTCTACCGAAGAAGAGGTCACTGCGCTGTGGCTGGCAGCCGCCAGCGCGGCGGGGCTGGACCTTGGCAGGGAATTCCTCGAGAAGCAGGCC
>JBGPZR010000084.1:0-7660 GCA_041493845.1 Terriglobia bacterium
AGTCCGGAGCCCCGGTCTTGTTCGCGTCGTTTGGATCCGCCGCGCGCGCCAGTTTCGTGAACCACGGCCCGATGGCCGCAAGCGCGCCCATGAAGCTGCTGGCGCGCAGCAATCTCCGGCGCGAAAGGCCGCGGACATTCAGGTAGCCGTCGAGCTGCTCTTGGCTCATCTCGTCCATGTGCAGGAGCCGGTCAGCGGCTCGCTGCGTGAAGGCAGCGTCCTTGATATCTTCGCGGAGCACGCCCGTGCCCTTTTCGTCTCCGCAACCAAACAGATTTCCGCAAGAGTGATGCTGCTGTTGAGGCTGGGTCTCCTGATCCGGCAGTCCATCTAATTTGTGTGGCATTGTCTCCTCCTCACTCCCTCTCAAGATGACAGGTTCTTTTAGAACAGACTCGGGCCCGGTAAAATCACGCGGATTATACGCCTTGTCGCGGATTTATTGGGCTAGTCGAGATATCAGGGCTAGACGGCAACGCTACACATTCGCAGCCCTAATCCGCTATGATACTCGCCCCCGGAGCGCAGCCTCCGCCCGGGAATCCGCCATCAGCTCAGGAGCGGGCATGGAAAAGACACTCAGCCTCGAATTCTTGCGCGTCGTCGAACGTGCCGCGATCGCCTCCGCGCGCACGATGGGCCTTGGCGACCGCCACAAGTCCGACCAGATGGCCGTTGAAGCCATGCGCTCCGAGATGGACACCGTCGGAATGGACGGCACCATCGTCATCGGCGAAGGCGAGCGTGACGAAGCTCCCATGCTGTTCATCGGTGAAAAAGTGGGCGCGGCCGCTCGGGACAAGAGCCACAAGTATCCCGAAGTGGACATCGCTGTGGACCCGCTCGAAGGAACCAACCTGTGCGCGACTGGTGAACCGAACGCCATCGTGGTGCTTGCCGCCAGTGAGCGCGGCGGCCTGCTTCACGCGCCCGACCTGTACATGGAAAAAATAATCGTGGGCCCTTCGTGCAAAGGAGCGGTGGAGCTCGATGCACCGGTGGCAGACAATCTCAAAGGCATCGCCAAGCGGCTCGACCGCGGCGTCGAAGACCTGGTCATCATCGTCCTCGACCGGCCGCGCCACGAGAAGCTGATCAGCGACATTCGTGCCGCCGGCGCCCGCATTCGCTTGATTTCCGACGGCGATCTTTCCGCCGGGATCAGCGCGGCCGTCATCGGCACTGGCATCCACGCCGTCATGGGAACGGGGGGCGCGCCCGAAGGCGTCCTGACGGCCGCGGCGCTGCGCTGCTTGAACGGGCAAATTCTCGCACGACTAGTGGTGTCGAAACCCGAGCACCACGAGCGTGTGGCGCAAATGGGCATCAAGGACCCGAAGCGCATCTACGACACCCATGAGCTCGCGCCCGGGAAGAAACTGATCTTCGCGTGCACCGGTGTGACCGGCGGCGGCCTGCTCCGCGGCGTGCGCTTTTTCGGCGAGGGCACGCGCACCCACTCGCTGATCCTGACGCTCGACGATCGCCAGGTCCGCTTCATCGACACCGTGCACCTCGAAAACCGCCCGGACGTCAAAGTCGTCTTTTACTAGTGATGAGTGCGGCGGGCTCAGGCAAGCTCCCGCACTACACAAGAAGGAACATTCCATTCCCTTTTCGCGTATAGGATTAATGTGAGCATGCAAGGGGTGAACTATGTCTAGCGCACCTACGCCTCAACAGAAGAACAATCAGGTCATCTGGTGGATCGTGGGCATCGTCGGCGGGGGCATCACCCTGCTGGTCATGCTGGGACTGATGGTCGCCGGCGTGGTAATGCGCCACGTCAACGTGAGAGAGAAGGGCGACAAAGTTGAAATCGAAACTCCTGTCGGTTCCATCCGAGTCAACAGCGATGATGCCCATCCTACGGGCCTGCCAATTTATCCGGGGGCAAAGCGGATCAAATCGGAAGGTGCGAACGTGGAACTATCATCAAGGGATGGTCAGGCTCTTGGTGTCGGCGTTGAAAAGTATGCCACCTCGGACAATCTCGAGAAAGTGTCGGCGTGGTACGTTCAGAAACTTGGCCCAAGTTATCGCCGAGAGAAACCCGGGCATGGAACTCACTACGTCCACGGAATGGATGACGACAACGCCGACGTCGTGTATGTGAACGATGGCCGCGACGGGGCGCGCGTGGTGGCGCTCACGGCCAAATCCCCTGGCGTCGAGATCGCGCTCATCCGTGCCGGAAAGAAGGAAGTGCAGTAGCGATCCGGTGCGCAGTCGCAGCAGTCCAAGGAACAAATTCTTTTGCAGGCCGGTCAGCCCCGGCGCACTTCCACCTGCGGACTCTCCGGTTCATCACATTTGACATCTGGGATTTGAATTCCGCAGCAGCGCGGCGAGAATGCCGAACTCGTCCCCGTGAGGGGAGCGGCCCGACGACCCGCGGCTGCGGGGACATCGGGCCGGCCCGGAATCCTTGTATGGTGAGCTGCGCGCCACTTTGCCAGCAGAGGCCCGCAGTGCGGAGCTCGGATGGCAGCCTGCAGTGGCTAGCGGTGAATCGCCGCCGCAGTGGGATGTGCGTGCTGCTGCTGCCGGCGGGGCATGGTAGCGGTCAGCCGTTCGGTAGCCTGCGCGGGCAGTGGCCGCACATGGTGATTGGTGCTCACGTGGTCGCTGATCGCCTGCAACCGTTTCAGGATGCCCTGCCACTGTGCCCAATCGAGCTGCCGCAAGTAAGGACGAAGCCCCTGAATGAACGGGTCCTCGAGCACCGTCTCGCCATTCGTCTCCGGAACGAAAAACCGGTTCAATCCGACGCCCAAGGCTTCGGCAATCTTTTCGAGCGTGCCGAGGCTGGGAGTCATCTGACCGCTTTCGATCCGCGACAAATACGAACGGCTTACCCGCGAGCGCGCTTGCAATTGGCTTTGCGTCATGCCGCGCGACTCCCGCAACTGCCGGATTCGCTGGCCGATGTTCTCCACAGTTTCGCGGTTCGGCCAGTTCTCGAACAGTTGGCGGTCGTCCCCCGGCAGATCCTGCGGCGACGGCGTCGGAATGACAAACGTCACCTTCGGGGGCAGCAAGCGCAGACACCTACGGCAGTTGTCTGTGCGTGTGCGGTATTGAACTAACCCGCATACCTGACAGCGTATAACTTCACGATCTAGTTCCATACTGGTTGCTATGCCATCTTTTTCCGCCACCGGATCTCCTCGCAGACTATTCCGGCGTTGCGAAGGGGAGGAACGTCACTACAGGGGGAAGGCAGGACTGGCGCGCGAGTGATTCTCCACAGCGTGCCACATATTGTCAAGCCCTTTTTGTAATCGACCCCGGAACCATATTAGTCATATCGGCCGGAGCGATACAAATCATTACGGTTGCCGCGAAAAAAACCGCGCGACCCGCTTCTAAAAATCTTCGCCTGACCTTTCGCGGCCGTTAACGCTTTCACCAAATCAGCCGCCGTTCGTCAAGTTGACACATTTCGCGGTAAGCTGTTTCCTGGTTCTTGTACGCGGCATCAACTGTATCGACGGTTTTTTCGAACTCGCATTTTGCGTTCAGGGAGATGCCGTTGACAGTAAATTCGGACTTCGAGGGGGAAGAATTGGCTCCCGTGCTCGAATGTGTCCAATTGATGAGGAGAAGACGTGCCGAACAGCACTGACGCCTGGAATCTGCTGTGCGAGTACACGCAGAGCGAGAGTCTCCGCAAACACGCGCTCGCCGTCGAAGCCTGCGTCCGCGCCTACGCTCGAAAACTCGGCGGCGACGAAGAAATCTGGACGCTCGCCGGGCTCCTCCATGATTTCGATTACGAGCGCTGGCCCAACGCCGATCATCGCCCGACGCAGGAGCATCCTTATGCCGGTTCGCTAATCCTTCGCGAGCGCGGCTACCCCGAAGAGATCATCACCGCCATTCTCAGCCATGCGAATTATTCCGGCGTGCCCCGCGTTTCGCCGCTCGACAAGACTCTTTTCGCCTGCGACGAACTCGCCGGTTTCCTGACCGCTTGCGCGCTCATCAAGCCCTCAAAAAGCATCCACGAAGTCGAAACCGCCTCGGTGAAGAAAAAACTGAAGGACAAAGCTTTCGCCCGTGGCGTCAGCCGCGACGACGTCTACAAAGGGGCCGAGGAGTTGGGCGTTCCGCTCGAAGACCACGTGGCCTTTTGCATCGAAGCACTCCGCACCGTCGCCCCAGCCCTTGGCCTCAACGGTAGAGCCTAGCCGCGGCGCCTCCGTGTTCCCAACGTGTGCTAAGATTCCCGCCCTGCAGCGAATTCTGCGTGCTGGGAGCGGGGCGCCGCCGCGATCGAGCGGGGGCCGCCGCCATCCAAAAATCCTGATGTTGAAAGCCTGCGAGGTCGGATGAAAAAGCTCGTGCTGGTTGTCACGTTGGTTGTTTCGGTCCTGCTCCCCTCTGTGGCCTCGGCTCAATCGAAAAAAATCAAAGTGATTGCGGACCAGGATAGCGCCGGCCCCCAAGGAACGAATTTCCTTTCCCTCCTAATGCTCTTGCGCGCCCCGCAAATCGAACTGCTGGGCATCACCACAGTGAGCGGTGACCAATGGGCCGAGCCCGCAACGGTATTCGCTCTATGGGCGCTCGAACAGACGGGCCGCCCCGACGTTCCGGTGATCAAAGGCGCCGCGCTGCCGCTGCTTCACACCAAGCGCGAACAAGAGTTGCTCGAAGCTATCTATGGTTCGCATCCCTCCTGGCACGGCGCGTTCAATCCCGACGCGCCGGATTCGAATTTCACTTGGGCTCCGCCCGGCGGTTATCCGAAAATCAAGCCCCGGCCCGGACGCGCGGCCGATTTCATCATCGACACGATCCGCGCGAACCCCGGTGAAGTGGTGCTCTACTGCGGCGGTCCGCTGACGAACGTCGCGCTCGCCGTGCGCATGGATCCGGGAATCGTGCCGCTCACAAAAGCGATTTACATCATGGGCGGAAGCAGCAGCGGTGGCTGGGAGCTGAACTGGTGGTGGGATGCTGAGGCGGCCGCAATCGTTCTGCGCGAGCCGTGGAAAGAAATCGTGGTTAGTCCGGGCGAAGCCGGCGCTCAGGTATGGTCCAGCAAGACCCTGATGCAGCGAGTGGTGGATGCGGGCGGCCCGCTCGCAAATCACGTCAAGCAGCTTTACGTGGATTACCAGCCGCCCGCGGGCACCACGCTGTGGTCGGCCATGTGGGACGAGCTGCTGGTGGCCGCGCTCGTGGATCCTTCGGTGATCAGGAAATCAGCAACCCTATATCTCGATTGTGACTTCGAGCACGGCCCCAAGTACGGCCACACCGTCGTCTGGACGCCGCCAGCCGACGTCCCCACATTCCTTTTGCCCTACAGCGGCCCGGCCCCGCGCGATCGCGAAAAATGGCTGAGCCACATGACGCCGCCGGCTCATCTCCATCCCGCGAGCGTTCAGATGGAGGTGGACGTCGAAAAATTCCAAAAGGTTTTCGTGGATCTCATGTCTCATTGATCGCCGTCGTGCTGTGGTAGGGCCGGCGCCTGCGCGGACCAGAGCCCAAAGGGTTTCGCCGGCTCCCTGAGGCAGCCACGCCAGGATTGGAATTTCATTCTTGTGACACCCGCACTCTTGCCCTAGCGCTCTCGCGGGAGGCGCATCTTCTTGCCGATGGCGGAGCTGATTATCTGAGAGAAACTCAACTCTCCAGACGATCCCGCTAACGCGAGGATTCAGTCTTCGAACTGTTCACAGTGGTTCTCCGTTCCACGCGAAACGTGTAGCAGCCCGCCGTCGTGCTACGCACATGGATGTAATCCACGTCGGGACGTTCTAGAAGCCGTTCGATGGTCGAGTCCACGTTCCCGCCCTCCACGTACGCTTGCGCCAACAACCGCCTGCCCCGGCCGTAGGCATTCAGTGTTCTCGGGCTTCCGCGAAGCGCAGCAGGAAATCCTCCATCTTCCGGATAGCGCTCGCAGGCTTCGGCGTGAACATAAACCGGCCCCGGCAATGGCAGCTTCTCAACTCCCGCAAAAGGATCGTAAGTGAACAGCGTCTGCTGCATGCCCGCAGAAATTATGTCCAGACAATGCCGGCATGGAGCGTCTCCCCTGGCCACGTTTGCATGCGCCGGAAAGCCGTACTGCGGGTCTTTCATGGTCTTCCGCACACTCTCCGCAATTTCCGTCGGTATCGCTACCACGCGTATCGGAATCATTTTATTTTTGCTCCCTCAACTCGGATTCAGAGCGATCCACCCCGCTCATGGTTCGAGTTTCTCCGATGCTGCGCGGCGCAGCTATCCGTTTCTCGCGCTTAATTTTGAAAGGTTGGAGGGCGATGCACTCGGTGGGCGGCAGCTTCCCTTCACTGCACTCTCCATCGTCGCCTCCGTCAGTCCGCAGTAGTCTATCAGCCTGTTGAGATGGACGCAGCTCGCGTGAAATAGTTGCCATGCTTTCGCACGCGGGAAAGCCTCGCCGCGGCCGAATTCTAAAGGGCTCTCCTCTAACGAGGAGAGGCTTTGATATGGATCGAAGCGCCCGGCCAAGTCTGGTTACAGATGACCAGCAGCCCGAACCTGATTACAATTGAAATCGGATTGTATGAAAGAGACTGCTCCCCAAGAACGCGTATTTCTGTCTGCCGAGTGGCGCGACCTGGCCATGTTGAATTACAATGTCGATCCGAGGCTGCTCACATCATACGTCCCCCACGGCACTGAGCTCGATTCCTTCGGCGGAAAGACATTCGTAAGTCTTGTCGGTTTCCGTTTCCTTCAAACGAAGTTATTCGGAGTCATCTCCATCCCCTTCCATTCAAATTTCGACGAGGTAAACCTTCGCTTTTATGTGCGCCGCCAGGAAGGAGCAAATTTGCGCCGCGGTGTCGTCTTCATCCGCGAGATTGTTTCGCGGCGTGCGATCGCAGATGTCGCCCGTCTCGTCTATGGGGAGAATTACACGCGGCACCCGATGCGTCATTCGATCAACAGGGATGGAGCAGGGATCGCGGCGGAATATGAGTGGCAATTCGAGAGACGATGGTGCCACCTTTTTGCACACGCCTCAGGGATCCCCGCCACTCCACTGGAAGGCAGCTTCGAACAATTCATCACCGAGCACTATTGGGGCTACTCGCGGAAGCGCGATGAAGCGTGCGTGGAATATCATGTTTCACATGATCCCTGGCAGGTATGGTCGGCCGCGAGCGCGGGCTTCAAAGGCGATGGTGACGCCCTCTACGGCTCGGGATTCGGCTCTGTCCTCGGCCACAAGCCAGACTCCGCCTTCATCGCCGATGGCTCGGCGGTTCAGGTTTTCATGGCCAGGCGAATCTCATGAGTAAATTCGCTTCAGTGCCATCCTCAACACCCCCTCGAGTCGGGTGGGTTCTTTATGACGGCGAGTGCAGTTTTTGCGAGAGCTGGGTACATCTGTGGGCGAAAGTTATCGGGCGCAGGGGATTCCAACTTAAGGAACTGCAATCAGCGTCGGCCGACGGCACGCTAAATGTTCCACAGGAGAATCTGCTCGACGACATCCGGATTCTAACACGCGGCGGTGAACTGTTTTCTGGCGCCGACGCATACCTCTACGTGACGCGCCGAATCTGGTGGGCTTGGCCATTCTACGCAATCTTCAGCTTGCCGGGCTTCAATCAAGTGCTCTGGTGGGGCTATCGCTCGTTCGCTCGAAACCGCTACTGTGTCTCCC
>JBGPZR010000371.1:0-2906 GCA_041493845.1 Terriglobia bacterium
CGCGCTGAACTTACAGGTTTTTGGGACGCGAATTCCTCGACTCCCGGATAATTCAACCTGTATGATAATCCGTGCATTTTCAGTCGCCTGTTGAAAACGCTGTGGAAAAAGGCGCCTTTAACTCGTCCAAACTCTTGCATCTGTTCCATTTCGGCTGAAGATTGAAGCATCGTCCCAATTTCGTAACTGCTTTATTTATAGCAGTTTAAATCGACTCCTTTCTCTTAGCCTCCTTGTTTTCAGTGGCAACCTGTCCCCTTTTTTACCATTTTGAATTTGCACAGGTTTGCAGCAGTCTGCTGACTAAGAGTCACTACCTAAGTTATTTGTCTCTCTGGTCATAAGCATCGCATCTTCAGTCCCATCGCCTCTTCCTCCCAGCGACATCCCTCCCGTTGACTCGCCAACATCGCAGGACTATAGTGAATGGGCCGGTCGCTGGAGGCGCTGAAGCGCGAGTTGCGGTTGTTTCCGAGATCGACATGAACCTTCCGAACAGCCTGACGATTCTGCGAATCTTTTTCGTGCCTCTCCTGGTTGTCGTCCTGTTGACTCGCCAACCCAACTGGGAATTCTGGGGTTTCCCGGTGCATTTCGAAGTGCTAAGTGTGCTGATTTTGCTGATGGCCGCCGTGACGGACGTGATGGACGGATACATCGCGCGCAAGCGTCGCGAAATCACGACCCTCGGAATCCTGCTCGATCCCATTGCCGACAAGCTTCTGATTTCCGCGGCCTTCATTTCGCTGGTGCAGATGGGTTTGGCGCCTGCGTGGATGGTGGTGCTCATTATCGGCCGCGAATTCATCGTCACCGGGCTGCGCGAGATCGCCTCCGTCGAGGGATTGGTGATTCCTGCTTCCGCGCTCGGAAAGACCAAGATGGTTTTGCAGGTGCTCGCGGGCTGCGCCGTAATTCTTACCGCAAAATATTCCGCGTTGAAGCCGCTGGGAACAACCCTGCTCTGGCTGGTGGTGCTCAGTGCTGTTGCCTCGGCGGTGCATTATTTCCAAATGTTTTGGAGCCAGATTAATTTCCGCGTGCAGCAGCGGCGGCGCGGCGTTTTGATGGTCAAGCAGGAAGAAAAACCGCAGGATGTCCTCACTCGTTGATCGCGAGCAGCAAACGCTCCTCGAATTGGCGCGGCGCGTGTTGACGGCGGCAGTCGAGTGCCGTGAGTTCCTCGAAAGTCTTCCGGTGAATGAAATCCTACAACGGCCTGCCGGCGCCTTCGTCACCTTGCGGCGGCGCGGCCGCTTGCGCGGCTGCATCGGCCAGGTTTCCTCCGGAGATCCGTTGATTCAAGTGGTGGCCCACTGCGCCAGGGCGGCTGCGCTCGAAGACCCCCGCTTCGAACCCGTCCGCCCGCACGAACTCCCCGAGCTTGACATCGAAGTATCCGTCCTATCCATGCTCTTCGAGATCACTTCCGATCAGATTGAAGTCGGCAGGCATGGTTTGCTGATCAGCCGCGAATGGCAGCGCGGTGTGCTGCTACCGCAGGTGGCCGCGGAGTTTGGATGGCCAGTAGAAAAATTTCTCGAAGAAACCTGCACGAAAGCCGGGCTGGCGCGGGACGCTTGGAAACACCCGGACACCCGGGTGGAAGCTTTTACTGCGGAAATTTTCAGCGAATTGGATTTCCGGCGCCCGTCAAAGGCGCCGGTAAAGCCGCGTTATTCGAGCTCTACGTAGTCGCCCGCATCCACTTCACGCAGGCTGAACGTAATCAGCATGGTCGCCGAGTTCGGTGCCGTCCGCACCACCACGCCTTCTCCAAGCACTTCCCGCGGCACGTTGCCCCAGTTCCATTTCCCCGGAACGCTGCCGAATCCAGCCAACCCGAACTTCGGTTCGATTTCAAAAGCAATGCGTTTGATCTGGTAAGCCGTTTCATGCTCCGTGCCCTGGTACCGGAAGATGCGGAAGTAGTCGCCAATTCTCACGCCCTGATTGGTCCCCAGGTTCACATAGACGGTGCTATTCGTTCCGCTCTGCTGCGCCCAATACCTGCCTGTGATCACCATCGCGGTCGGTTTCCCGCTCGGCGGTGCAAACCGGTCAAAATTGCTCTCCGACTTCAGTGGCGGCGCCGGGCGCTCCGTAAAGGGCAGCACAATGTCCCCGCGCTGGAGATAATTGCAGGAATTCTGGACTTGCGCGATCGAGACGTCTGGCTGGGCAACCACCACTCTTAGGCGCCCCTGGTCCGCCCACACCGTCCCGAGCTTCTTCAGGATCGACGACTGCCACTTCGTCCATTCGACATCGGTCGGGTCCTTGATCGCCCGCACCACGGAGAATTGGTCTCCCACTTTCACGCCCTGGTTCGCGCCCTTGTTGAAGTAAACGTAGTCGCCTTCCATGAATGTATTCTTGACGTTCGAGCCTTCGCCCGTGATCACATAGGTGTCCCGCGGGACGCTCTCGGTTGTCACCACGCCCGAGCAATAGATATCGTCCTGCGTCGTCGTTTGCCCTTTATTCTGGGCCGAAACGCCGGCTGCCGACAGGGCCAAAACCAGACCAGCAAAGGCAATTTTCCCGTGCATGATGCGTGCTCCTTTGAATTCTTGGCGCCTTCGAGCGGGCGCTACCCGATGAGCCGAACGTAACATCCGTACTGGAACCCGTCAAGACAATGGTCGGCCTCCCTTTACACTTTGGGTACCGCATGGTAGAAGCCAGAACTCCCCTGTACGGCGGGCCAGGGTGTCCTGGGAAGACCCCCTGAAATGTCTCCGAAGGTTCCTCTGAGCCCAACGGGTTCATATAGTAATGCTCAGCAAGGACAAAATCTGCGCTGTTGTCGCTGCCACGGACGCTCATTCGATGAAGCGCCAGCTCGCCCGGGCGCTGCTTTCAACGCGCACGATCGAGTTGCGCCTCGATTGGCTCGCCGACGA
>JBGPZR010000037.1:0-10874 GCA_041493845.1 Terriglobia bacterium
ATTTTGCATAAGCGCTGCGCTTGACTAGAGTGGTTCTCGCGGTCTGAGTAACATCGACGAACTCCTCATGGTGGTCCCTCAGGAGATTCTGGCCCGCGACACTCAGGCCGATCTTTTCCCTGAACTGCCACGACAAGCCTGTGTCAATCCTCGTGTAAGAGGGAACACTCAGACCGGCAAGGCGATCTACGAAATAGGCCGCCGTATCCCAGGAGAGGCCATGCGGCAAAGCGACGTGCGACCGAAGCTGCGCGGAGTGTGCCGGGCTGCTCCCCTCCGCGCTGCTGACGGACCCCATAGCATCCTGGCTTGTGGGAGCGAGATGCATGTGGATCCGTTCGAAGGCGTACCCAGGGCTGAGTGTCCAGCGGTTGGTTGCCTTCCAGTTTGCTGCGATCTCGAGCCCGTGGGTTTCGCCGTGCATGAGGTTGCCGAACCTGAGCGGGAGAACCAGGTGAGGCGGCGGGGGCGCAGCCTCGAAGAAGGGTGCGGAGGCTTCAACGGTTTGCAGGTCGCCGTAGCTGTTGTAGTACGCAGCGAAATCGACCGACAATTGCTCGCGCACCGTGGTGCGATAACCGATTTCGGAGGCGACCAGTCCTTCGTTCTTGAAGTGCGGATTGCCGAAAAGCCTGATGAGCACGGGGACGCCGCCCGGCCCCGGGAATGCTCCGAGGCTTGCGCGAAGGGAGACGTCGGTCGTGGCAGGCGTCCGGACGGCATGGGAGACAGCCGCCCAAAACATTTGATGTTTATTCGGCGCCCAAGCCACACGTCCGCTCGGCATCGCACTGAAGCCGGTGTAATAGTTGTGCTCCAGCTTTGTGCCCACCGTTAGGTATAGGCGTTCCGGGACCACCGCAATTTCATCCTCGATAAACGCGCTGAATAATTGAGTGTTCAGGCTGGCGGGATTCAGGGAGGCTGTGAAACTTCCAGCAGAACGGGACGCCGAATAGCGGTAGTCGAGCCCCCAGACGACGTCCTGGCGCTCATGCCATGCAAAGTGGTGTTGGAAATCGGCATCGAATGAGCCACGCGTCTCTCCAATAGCGTCGCTGCGCCCATAACGATCGTAGGAAAGCTGGAGAGTTGTATCCGACCGGCTGGAATAAACATGGTTCCAGACTGATTGGAGATAACCGCCCGACAGATTTACCTGCGTAGTAGTGGCCTGAGGTCCCGGCGAAGTGATCGACGGAAGCAACATGGTAGGAAGGCCCTCCCGGCCGTTGTATAGGCCGCCATAGACCGTCAAGGTATCTTTGGAAGAGAGATTGCTATCCGCCCGAAAGCCGCCTCGAAGGACGTGCCAGCCGTCTGCTCCATTCTGGCCGACCGGGTCGGGCATGTGATCTTGGTTGAAATACTTGGCATAGACACGATAGTCCGTGCTCTTGCCCAGGCTGCCTCCGTATTGCACGGTGCCGAATCCTTGGTCGAGGTTTCCTCCGCCTGCGACAACCATGGCCCCGCGCGTTTCAGCGGCCTTCTTCGTCATGATGTTGATGACGCCGTTGACGGCATTCGCCCCCCAAATCGACCCGCCCGGGCCGCGGATCACTTCGATTCTTTCGATATCCTCGAGAGGAAGGTCCAATACGTCCCAGAACACACCGCCGAAAGTCGGCACGTACACGGTTCGCCCGTCAATCATCACCAAGAGTTTGTTGGCGAGCCTTCCGGTGAGTCCGCGCGCGCTGATCGCCCAATTACTGGCGTTGATCTGAGCCACATCCAATCCGGGCACCATGCGCAGCAGGTCGGGGATGCTCGTCGCGCCGGATTGGACAATGTCCTCCTGCGTAATAACGAAAATCGCCGCCGCCACCTGTGAGATCTTCTGTTCCTTCCTCGACACCGAAGTTACCTCGATGTTCATCAGGTCTTCGAGGCTCTTGTTCGTCAGATCCTCGGTCTTCTGCTGCGGATATGCCGGCAGCCTCCAGGAGAGAAGAATCGCTGCGCAAAGAACTGCAGACCGCACCCAGCCCGATAGAGCCTGGTGCTCGCCGGACTTGCCGTGGTCCGCCATTAATCGCTTTCGGCTCATCGGAGAGCCTTCGCGTTCAAAACTTCCACGTGAACATCGCGTATGCGCTTCGTTTGACTAAGCTCGACAGGACTACCTGGTCTAAGGCGTTGAACTCGGCATGGTGGTCCTTCAGCAGGTTTTGCCCGATGAGGCTGATTGAAAGGTGTTCCCGGGCTTTCCAGATCAGTTCCGTGTCCAGACGCGTATAAGAAGGCACCCCTTGAAACGGAAGGCGATCGACAAAGTAAACCGACGTATCCCATTGCCAGTGTGCGGGCAATTGCACGTGCGAGCGGAGTTGTGCTTCGTGCGTTGGGCTGCTCCCTTCGTCGGAGGCAACTGACGAAGGATCATTGCTTGCCGGATTGCGATGCAAGTGCATCGCCAGGAAGGAATACCCGGGGCTCAGCGTCCAACGGCTGCTGACCTTCCATTTCACGGCCGCTTCGATTCCGTGGGTTTCGCCGTGAAGCATATTGCTAAGGTGGAGCGGAAATACCAGGTGCAAAGGCGGTGGGTCCGCTTCCAGAAAAAGATCTGCCACTTCGATGGACTGAATCTGGATGTAGTGGTTGTAGAATGCGGTAAGGTCTAGAGAAAGATTCGACGCTTGCTGGACGCGGTATCCGACTTCCGTGGCTTCCAGGATTTCGTTCTGCTGTTCAGGATTGCCGAATTCACTCACCAGGACCGGCAGCCCCCCCGGACCTGGCAGGACTTCGCTATTGAGACGGAAGGTTTCAATTGCCCGTGACGGCGTGCGGACGGCCCTGGAGAAAGCCGCCCAGAACATACTGTGCTCGTTTACGATCCAGGTGATGCGTGCGCTGGGCTGAAAATTGAAGCCACTAAAATGGTTATGCTCGGTCTTGACTCCAAGGGTCAGGGAGATGCGGTCGGGCCGCAGGGCGATCTCGTCCTGGACGAAGGAAGTAAACAAATGAGCTGTCTCATTCGTGGGAACGAAAGACGATCGCAATGTACTCCTGGTGTGGTCGGAAGTGACCCGATAGCCGAGGCCCCAGACGAAATCCTGGCGATTGCCCCACGCGGCGTGTTGCTCAAAGTCAAGGTCAAAGGTTAAATCCCCTTCGCCGGCCGTTGGATCGTAGCGGCTGGCCCGGTCTAAGTAAAACTGCAGGCTCGTTTCCGAGCGTGGTGAGGCCGTATGATTCCACCGTCCCACAACATCCCATCCGGAAAAATCCTGGCGAAGATTCTGGAGCTGATTCACGGGAGGCGAAATGGAAGCGATGGATGCAACTCTTTCGCCTTCGTTGCCCACTTCCGCGTCACCCTCGAGTGTGAATGAATCCTTTGCCGTCGGATTGACATCCACGCGAAATCCTCCTCGATAGGCGCGCCCATCGTCCTCGCCATTCTGGCCGGAGAGACCGGGAAGATGATCCTGGCCAATAAAACTCGAGAACACGCGGTAGGATGTATGATTGCCGACTTTCCCGCCGTACCGGAGGGTCCCCATACCATGTTCGAGAGTTCCGCCGCCTCCCGTCACGAGTCCCCCTTGGGTATCAGCGGCCTTCTTCGTCGTGATGTTGATCACTCCATTGACGGCATTTGCCCCCCAGATTGTTGCGCCCGGCCCACGGATGACTTCGATCCGTTCAATCTCGTCCAGCGGAACGTTCTGGCTGTCCCAAAACACTCCTGAAAAAAGCGGGGAATACACAGTCCGGCCGTCAATCAAGACAAGGAGTTTGTCGGCAAATTGATCGTTGAATCCGCGTGCCGAGACCGCCCACGTGCTGCCGTTGATCCGGGCCACATCCAATCCGGGCACCATGCGCAGCAGGTCGGGGATGTTCGTGGCGCCGGATTGGACAATGTCCTCCTGCGTAATAACGAAAATCGCCGCCGCCACCTGTGAGATCTTCTGTTCCTTCCTCGACACAGAAGTCACCTCCATGTTCATCAGGTCTTCGAGGCTCTTGTTTGTCAGGTCCTCGGTCTTCTGCTGCGGCCGCGCAGGGAGCGCCACGGCCATGAGCATCGCTAGTTGGATCAGGGCCTTTACTGCTTGAGGAAGCACACGATGGCCCGGGCAATCGTGGGGGCGAGCGCCAGCTGCACTGCCAGCAGGACGACATCGCTTTTCCATGATTGTTCCCCCCGGGGCCAGCCCCCAACCTGCGTATCGTTGATTTCTGCGCTCTCTTCAGCGCGGCGGACGCAGCGGCATACGCTCTCCTGCTGCGATTGTTGTGGTGGCGGGAATCGTGCGCCCGTCGGAGCTTGCGGCGGCAGCTTCCTTCACCTTTTCTGTGCCGGGGGCCGGCATCGGCACCAGCGCCCCTTCCGCTTCCTTCGAGAACTTCAGCCCCGCTTCATTCCCGTCCCAGTCGATCGAGATCACGTCCCCCAGGCTCACCTGCTCGGTCGCCAGCAAGCTCGCCAGCGGATACACCACGTGCCGCTCGATGGCCCGCTTCAGGTGCCGCGCGCCGTATTTCAGATCCGTCCCTTCGCGCAGCAAGAAATCCCGCGCCGCCTGCGTCACCCGGAACAGAAAGCGTCCCTTGGCTGTCTCCAGCACGCGCTGCTGCACCATCCCCAGCTCGATCTCCAATATCTGTTCCAGTTGCTCCGACCGTAGCGGATGGAACACCAGCACTTTGTCAATCCGGTTCATGAACTCCGGCGCGAATTTCCGCTTGGCCGCTTCCGAAGCCGTCTTCTCCACCTTCTCGTCCAGCCGCGGTACGGAATCGGCTGGCACGGCCGGGGCGAATCCCATCCCTCCGCTCATCAGCTCCGTGATCTCGCCCCCGCCCAGGTTCGAGGTCATGAAAATCATCGTCTGCGACAGATCCACTCGGCGGTTGTCACCCAGTGTCAGCGTCGCTTTGTCCAGTATTCCCAGCAGCAGTTGCCACAGCGCGTCCGAGGCCTTCTCGATTTCATCGAACAGCAAAAAGGAAATCTTCAGCTTCTCGGTGTGATACTGCGCCAGCGCTTCCTGGGTGATCAGCGGATGCGTCTCGCGATGCCCCAGATATCCCGGCGGCGAGCCGATCAGCTTCGCATTTTCGTGTGAGTGCTGGAACTCGGCGCAGTCCACCTTGATCACTGCCCGCGGGTCGCCGAACAGCACCTCGGCCGTGGCTTCCACCACGCGTGTCTTCCCCGCACCAGTCGGCCCGAGGAACAGCAGGTTCCCCACCGGCCGCCCCGGCGAGTTCAGGCCGGCGCGAAACACCTGGTACAGATCCACCACCGCCTGCACCGCTTCGTCCTGCCCCACAATCTTCCGCCGCAGCCCTGCCTCGAAGTCCCGCGACTCCACGCTGCGTTGGCTCGGGTCGAGTTGTAGTGCTTGCGCGCCCACGGTCATGCTCCCCTACCGGAACATTCTTCCGCTCTCCGGACTGCGAGGTCCAGACCGCTCGAATTGGTCCAACTTGATGTCGAGGGTCGAACGTAACAGCCGCAATTGCGTGACCAGTTCCCGGCTCGAATTGGCGCGATCTGCCAGCAGCAACATCGGCGGCGAGAGATCGGCCAGGTCCAGGTTAAGGTTTCTTAGTGAGTGCATTAGACTCTGCACGTACGGCGAGCGAATGTCGAACAGTTCGACCCGGCTATTCACCTGCTCGCGCAGGCGCGACCAGTCGAGATCGAGGAACGGGTGGTTCCGCGAAACTTTGCGGACCACGTCGTCGGTTATGCGCGGCCGCTCACCCAGCCGAGCCAGATGGAGTTGTTGCACCCTTCCTTGCCGGCGCACGTTGTGCACCAGAAAGTAGGTGTTGCCTTTGCGCCGAACGAAAGCCACAACTGCCTCCTTTTCGGGCCGGGCAGAACTTGAGACTGCGCGTAGTGTATGGCCCGTCCACTACGCAGTCAATGGTACGATGTGGTGGTGTTTCCAGAGTTGCTTCGAACTGGTTATTAGTTCTGAGGATTCCTTCGAGGATCTGCCGACACTGGAAACAAAGGCCTTGCGGCGCCGGCTAGTGAGTTGTGCTCCGAACCCATCGTTTCAGGCTCCTGCATTCTTTTTGATGCGAGATCGAGCCCGTAAGAAGCCTGTTCCCGCTTGCCCCCGCCGTATCGGAGGAATCGCACTGTGTGGCGGGATACATGATAAAAACAGCCCTGCAGGCTGAATTTTTGGGAGGCGATTGATGTCCTGGGATCCAGTGTACCAGCTCATCAAAAAGATCCCGCGAGGGCGCGTGACCACTTACGGCGAGCTCGCGAAAGCGCTCCGCCTGCCGGGCGGCGCACGTGCCGCCGGTTACGCGGTGGCGGCGACACCTAAGGGGAGAGGGATTCCCTGGCACCGCGTGATCGGAGCCGGCGGGCGAGTTCGAGTGCCAGAGCCGCACGCGAGCATGCAGCGGCGGCTGCTCGAAACCGAGGGCGTCGAATTCGACGGCGGCGCGATTGACATGCAGCTCTTCGGCTGGTCACCTGCCGGAAAGAAGCCTCGCGCGCAGAAACGCAAACGCGCGCACTCGTAGTGATTCGCACTCAAACTGCGAGTGTGATATAGAGAGAGCTCCCGATACTCCGAGGAAATATTCCGTGGGCGAGCCCATCATCCAGGTCGAAGGACTGTATAAGAATTACGGCGCGGTGGCGGCGCTGCGCGGCGTGAGCTTTGCGGTCGAGGAAGGCGAAGTGTTCGGCTTGCTGGGTCCGAACGGCGCGGGCAAGACCACCACCGTGGAAATTCTCGAAGGGATGCGCACGGCGGACCGGGGTCTCGCGCGCGTCGGGGGCCTCGATCCCCAAAAGAGCGGCACGGAATTCAAGGAAAAGATCGGCGCCGTCCTGCAATCCACTTCCCTGCCCGACAAACTGCGCGTGAAGGAAGCGATCGAATTGTTCGCGCAATTCTATCAACGCCGCGCCGACACGGATAAGCTGCTGCACCGTTTCCAGCTCGATGAAAAGCGCAACGCATTTTACAGCCAGCTTTCCGGCGGCCAGAAGCAGCGCCTGGCCCTGGCCATGGCGCTGGTGAACGACCCGCAGGTCGTTTTCCTCGATGAGCCCACGGCGGGTCTGGACCCGCAGGTGCGGCGCGAGATTTACGCCATCATCGAGGAGCTCAAGCAGGAGAAGAAAACGGTTCTTCTGACGACGCATTACATCGAGGAAGCCGAGCGTCTGTGCGACCGCGTGGCCATCGTGGATTATGGCCGGGTGATCGCGACGGGAACACCGCGGGAATTGAAACAAGAATCTGCCGGCACGACGCGGATCGAAGTCCGCCTTGCAAAGCCGATGACGGATGGGGCGCTCGCACACCTGGAAGGCGTTGCCGACTGCCGCGAGTTCGAAGACACCTACGTGCTGCACTCCCGCCGCCCCCCGCAGACTATCGTTGCGTTGGTGAAGCAGCTCGAAGACGAACAAAATGAACTGCAGAGCCTGGAGATGTTTTCCCCGTCGCTCGAAGATGTGTTCATCGAGCTCACCGGCCGGCGGCTGAGGGATTGAAATGGAAGCAAACGCATTAAGCAACACCTGGGTATTGACGAAGGCGCGGATGCGCCTGGCTCTGCGCAATCGCGCCTTTTTCTTTTTCAGCCTCGTAATGCCCCTGATTTTCTTGTTCGGCGCGGTGACGATATTCGGCAAGAGCTCGACTGGCAGGGTGGGCTACATCCTCGGCGCGGTCTTGGCCGTGACGGTGATGGGCAGCTTCTGGGGATTGAGCGTCCAGCTGGTGACGTTCCGCGAACAGGGAATCCTTCGCCGCTTCCGCCTCGCTCCCGTCGGCGCCGGTCCCATGCTTGCTTCGAGCATCCTTTCCAATTACTTCATGACGCTTCCCACGGTCGTGATCGAGATAATCATCTGCCGCTGGGCCTTTCACATGCAGTCATGGGGAAATCTTTGGGCCATCCTCGTGCTCGTGACTTTCGGATCCGCTACGTTTTCCGCCTTCGGCCTGATCGTGGCCAGCGTGACGAATACCATGCAGGAAACGCAAATGATCAACAACCTTATCTGGTCCGCCCTATTTTTTCTTTCAGGCGCCACAATCCCCTTGGCCGTCTTTCCCATGTGGATCCGCCGTGTTTCACTGTTCATTCCTGCGACCTACCTGGCGACCGGCCTGGAATCCGCCGGTTCGAATCTGGCGAGCCCGGCCGAAGTGGTCACCGACGTCGTCGCCCTCGCCATCGGCCTGCTGGTTGCTTTCGAAATTTCGAGGCAGCTCTTCCGCTGGGAGCCCGAACAAAAAGTTCCCGGGCGCGCTAAGTTGTGGGTTCTTGTGGCCATGATTCCTTTCCTGGCGTTTGGCATTTATGAAAACGCCGCGGGCACGCGTCTCGAGCAGGTGCGCCGCAATTTCATCCAGCTTTCAGGCCGCGACGCTCCTGCGCAACCTACCTCGTCGCGCTGAGTGTTCTTCGGGCTTCGATAATTTCTCAAGTCGAATTTGGCATTGGAGACATCCAATCGGTTGGAGAAAACGAGATGAAAGTATTCCGCCGAAAAGGCGCAGAAAATTCTTAACTGGCAGCCCAGGCAGGCGCCATTCCAAGATGACTTGCGTCGTGGCTCCTACAGGGCATCGGCGGCGAGTTGACGGGCGCTCCTGAAATTTCAACGCGCTACACGGAGTCAATTAATGAAAGCGATTCGCGTGCATGAATTCGGTGGACCTGCGGTCATGAGGCTCGAGGAGGTTCCGAGTTTGACACCCGGACCACAACAAGTGGTCGTGCGTATCCATGCTGCGGGCGTCAACCCCGTGGATACCTACATCCGAGCCGGCACATACCCGCGAAAGCCATCGCTGCCCTTTACACCCGGAACCGACGGAGCAGGCAAAGTCGAATCCGTTGGGAAGGATGCCAAGCGGTTTGTTCCAGGCGACAGGGTGTATCTCGCCGGCAGTCTCACGGGCACGTACGCCGAACAAGCACTCTGCGAAGAGGGGAATCTCGTTCCGCTTCCGGCGCACGTTTCCTTTGCACAGGGCGCTGCGATGTATGTTCCCTACTCCACAGCATACCGCGCGCTCTTCCATCGCGCACAGGCTCGCGCGGGCGAAACCGTTCTGATCCATGGAGCCAGCGGAGGAGTGGGCATTGCCGCCGTGCAGCTCGCACGCGCAGCAGGCCTGCGAGTAACCGGCACTTCCGGCACCGATCGCGGAAGAAAGCTGGTGGCCGCGGAAGGGGCGCACGAGATCCTGGACCACAATGCCGCCGGCCATTTCGAGCGAGCGCTGGCCACAACAGGCGGGCGCGGCTTCGACGTAATCCTCGAGATGCTGGCGAACGTGAATCTGGGGAAAGACCTCAGCATCCTCGCCCCGCACGGCCGAGTCGTCACCATCGGCAGCCGGGGAAGCGTCGAAATTAATCCCCGCGATGTGATGATGCGCGACGCTGCCATTCTGGGCATGACTTTGTGGAACATCTCGCCAGAGGATTTGGTGAGCATCCAGGCTGCCATCGTCGCGGGGCTCGAGAATCAAACTCTCCGCCCGGTGGTGGGCCAGGAAATTCCCCTTTCCGAAGCGCCGCGCGCCCACGTAGCCGTGATGGAGCCGGGCGCCTACGGCAAGATTGTGCTGATTCCCTGATCGCGGCACAGGACCTTCCATCACCGGGAGGGCGGCCTTATCATCTCTGCGACACCTCGGAGCTCAAAGGAGGAAAAATGCAGCGCACTGCCACGGCAGTCTGGGCCGGTTCATTGAAAGAAGGCAAAGGAGCCATCTCAACTCAGAGCGGCGTGCTGAACGAGACGCCGTATTCATTCGTCACGCGCTTCGAAAACGGCAAAGGCACAAACCCCGAAGAGCTGATCGCCGCCGCGCACGCCGGTTGCTTCACCATGGCGCTCTCCGCGCAGCTTGTCACAATGAACTTCACACCGCAAAGCCTGCGCACCACAGCCACGCTGTCGCTCGAAAAACTCGATGCGGGATGGACGATCTCAAAAATTCATCTCGATCTCGCCGCGCGCATCCCCGGCATTTCACGAGAAGCATTCGATTCCGCGGCTGCCAGCGCGAAATCCAATTGCCCCGTATCGCGCCTCTTGAAAGCGGAAATCACCCTGACTACGAGCCTGGAACAAGCCGCATGATCTTTCCGGCCATCGCCGGCTTTGTCATCATCATCACGGTCCTGTGGGACGCGTTTGAGACCATCATCCTGCCCCGCCGAGTCGCGCGATGGTTCCGGCTCACGCGCATGTTTTATCTTTCCACCTGGATTCCCTATCGAGCCGCGGCCCGGCAGATTCGGGCGAGGAAACATCGCGAGACGTTTCTCAGCTTCTTCGGTCCCATGTCGCTCCTGCTTCTCTTTGTCTTGTGGGCGGCCGCACTGATTGTCGGATTTGGCTTGCTCTACTACGGCGCGGCGACAAACCGCGACCCGTTGATGACTTCGCTTCGCACGTGCATTTACATGAGCGGCACAACATTCTTCACGCTGGGGCTGGGTGACGTCACACCGCACACCTCCGCCGAGCGCGTGCTCGCTGTTTTCGAGAGCGGACTCGGTTTCGGTTTTCTCGCCTTGGTGGTCAGCTATCTCCCGGTGATTTACCAGGCCTTCTCGCGCCGGGAGGTGAATATCGTGCTTCTTGACGCGCGCGCCGGCTCGCCTCCGACTGCGGCAGAGATACTGCGCCGCCACACCGGACCCCATGGCATGGACGCGCTCCAGGAACTTCTGCGCGATTGGGAACGGTGGTCCGCAGAGATCCTGGAGAGCCATGTCTCCTACCCTGTGGTCAGTTACTTCCGATCGCAGCACAGCAACGAATCCTGGCTCGCGGCGCTTGCGGCGATTCTGGACGTGAGCAGTTTGATGATCGCCAATGTGGAGAGTGCCTG
>JBGPZR010000399.1:0-2683 GCA_041493845.1 Terriglobia bacterium
AACGCATCGAGCGCTGATCCGAGTGAGGGTGCTGCGCAGGATTGTGGAGTGCCGGTTTCGCTTCCGAATGGTTTCCTGAATCGGTGTTCGTGCCCGCACTTCGCACGCAAACAAGTTTCTTATCCGGCCGCGGCCTGATCGAGAAACCAGAGCACACGTCCGGACGGGCGAATTCTGGCCGCGGGATATTCGCTGACTTTGGATTCGGGCTCGCGGCGAAGAGCGGCAAGGATCTCGCGCTTATTTTCACCGGCGACAAGGAAAAAAGTATTCCGCCCGCAGTGGAGGACGACCGGCGTGAGCGTCAAGCGGTCAGGCGGCTCTGCGGGCGCACGCACGGCCGCCACCCAGCGCTGCTTCTCCTCGAGCGCGGGCGAACCCGGGAACAGGGATGCCGTGTGGCCTTCGCCGCCGAGGCCGAGAAGCTGCACGTCGAATGCCGGCGGCGCGGAGCCAAAGAATTTTCGCAGCTCCGTTTCATAGGTCTCCGCTGCCTGCTGCGGTTGCGCAAAATTCGTGGGAACGGGATGCACGTTCGCGGCGGGGATCGGAACGTGCGCGATCAGGGTTTCACGCGCCATGCGGTAATTGCTCAGTGGATCATCCTGCGGCACGAAACGCTCGTCGCCCCAGAAGAGATGCACCTTGCCCCAGGGCGTTTGCGCATTGTAGCCGGCAGCCCAGACCGAGTACATCCGGGCCGGCGTGTGGCCTCCGGCGAGCGCGATGGCGCAGCGGCCGCGGGCGGCAACAGATTCTGCAACTACGCGAAGCACTTCTTCCACCGCCGCGCGGCTGAGCGCGTCGAGATCGGGATAGACTCGCGTGTCGAGTTTCATCGGGCCAGCGGCAATGCTACTTCTTCACAGCCGTCTTCACCGCGTGGCCGCCGAATTCATGGCGCATCATGGCCAGCAATTTATTGGCAAACGGCTCGGGGTCCTGCGAGCGGAAGCGCGCATCAAGCGCGCCCGAAATTACGGGCAGGGGGACGCCGAGCTGAACGCCTTCGATCACCGTCCAGCGGCCTTCGCCCGAATCGGTGACGTACGCGCCGATGCCCTCGAGCGCCGGATTCTTCGAGAGAGCGCTCACCGTGAGGTCGAGCAGCCACGAACGGATCACACTGCCGATCTGCCAGATCTTCGAAACCTGCAGGAGATCGAGCGCGAATTCATTTTTGTGGCGCAGCAGGTCGAGACCTTCGGCATAGGCCTGCATCATGCCGTATTCGATCCCGTTGTGAACCATTTTCACGAAGTGGCCGGAGCCGGCCGGGCCAACGCGTCCCCAGCCTTTTTCCGACCCGGGCGCGAGCGTTTGAAAAATCGGCGCGAGGCGTTTCACCACCTCCGCATCGCCGCCGATCATCATGCTGTACCCTTCGGTGAGCCCCCAGATGCCACCGCTGGTGCCGCAATCCACGAAATTCAATTTCTTCGCAGCCAGGGCCGCGGCGCGGCGCACCGAATCTTTGTAATACGAGTTTCCCCCGTCAATGATGGTGTCGCCCGCGGCGAGATGAGGCGTGAGCGCTTCAATGGTCTGATCCACGGGCGCGCCGGCGGGAACCATCAGCCAGATGGTGCGCGGCGGCTTGAGCTGCGCGATAATTTTTTCGAGTGAGTCGGCGCTCGCGGCGCCCTTCTCGACGACGCGCTGGACCGCTGCGGGATCGCGGTCGAAGCCCACCACGCGATGCCCCCCGCGCACCAGGCGCTCCGTCATGAATGCTCCCATCTTTCCCAGCCCGATCATTCCAAGTTCCATCGAAATTCCTCCCGGCTATTTGCCGTCTGCAATAATTCCCAGGCGCGCCAGATCGTCGCGCAACTGTGCGGCGTTCTGGAATTGAATCGTTCGCATGCCAAGCTCGCGGGCGCATTCGAGGTTCAAGTCGCGGTCGTCAATCATGACGCAGGCTCCCGGCTTTCGTTGTGTGATCTCGAGCGCCCGGCGGTAGATTTCCGCATCCGGCTTCCGCAGGCGGAGATAGCACGAGCTAAAGAACGCTTCAAAGTAATCGTGCAGGCGAAATTGCGCGATGCGATATTCGTTGATTTCGCGCGACTCGTTGTTGAGCGCGGCCATGCTGCAGCGGCGTGCGCGGGCGAGTTGCGCAAGCAAATCGAGCGATTCGGATAAGGGCTGCGACTGCGAAAACATGAAGGCCTTGAATTCTTCGATGGTGAAGGGCCGCGGGCGGTAAAAAACGGTTCGTTGCAGATACTGGTCGAGCGTGGCTTCGCCCGTCTCGAAGGCGTTCAACATGAGCTCGTGGCGATCCGCAAAATCTTCCCAGTCCAGGTGGAAATGCTCGACGGCTTTGCGGCGCGAGCTGCGATCCCAGCCGTTGGTTAGGATTACGCCTCCATTGTCCCAGAAGAGCATCTCGATTCCGGCCATAAAATCCTCGATTCGATGTTCACGCGCAGCCCTTCCACGGAAGATTGGAAGGGGCCACCATTATGCCCATTCGAGGCCCCTCGCCAAAGCACATTTCCGGGAAATTACGCGGCGGCGTGCGTCATTTTTCGGCGGCGCTGGCTTTCGCCACCGGAGCGGGAATCGCGGCGGAGCCGCCGGTCGAGTGCGCCGGAGCCCAGGGCCGGACGGTTGTGCCCCCTGCAATCATGGACTGAATCGCATCGCTGAAGAAAAGGTAGGGATGAACCGGCTCGAG
>JBGPZR010000284.1:0-3767 GCA_041493845.1 Terriglobia bacterium
AGCGGCCGCATCGCGCGGACGGAGATACCACTGGCCCATGACGCCAATGGGGCGCGCCAGGCCGGAGCCTGCGGCAGAGACGCGCATGTCGGTAGGGTTGATGAACACAGGGACATCTACGCCGCCGGCCTCCACCGCCCCGCGCAGGGAATCAACGTAGCGCCAGAATTCCGGGCCGACGCGGTTCGTGCGGCCAATGGCGAAATCATCGCCAAGCTGCACGAAGAGGAGGGGGCCGCCTGCCACTTGCGGCGATCCGGCCGCCTGTTCCGCGGCTGGGCCGGGCGGCGCGCGATGCGAGCTGAATGGCGCCAACTCTTTCGCGACGGTTGTGAGCCACTGACGCGCGTACGTCATGTGCGTTGAATTTTCGAGCCAGCCGTGGGCGGCTGCTTCTGCGTCGCGCGTGTTCAAGCCGTCCAGCGGAGGATAGCGGCCCTCGATCCAGTCCGCGGGATTCATCTTGTATTCAGGGCGTTTGAGCAGCCAGCCGGGGTAGCCTCCGTGCCGCCACTCGTTCAGGATTTCCGGCCCGGGCCGGGCAATGAGCTTGAACCCCTCCTGCGCGATCACTGCGAGCAATGTGCGGAGATCGCGGCGCGGGTTTGTGTGGCCGTCAAAATCAAATTCGCCTTCCTTGGGTTCGTGCCAATTCCAGGGGATGTAGAGGTCGATCGTATTGATGCCTTCCGAGCGGTAGATTCTGAGCAGCGCTTCCCACTGGTCGCGTGGAATGCGGTAATAGAAGAATGAGGCGGAATGAATAAAGAAGGGCGTGCCATCCACGCGGAGTTCCGGATAGCCGCCGTGCTCGACGATTTCTATTCCTCGGACCGTCTGCGCTTGGGCATTCTTGTTTTCGCCGCTCTCGCGCGAGGATTGGGGAGCTCCACTCGCCGCTGCGATGGCGGTGAAAGCGATTGCCAGCGCGCCGGCGCGGGTGCGGCGAAATTTTCGGCTGAGCTGGCAGGTGCGCGATGGCGGACCCGCTGCGGCGGCGGACATAGGCGGCAATTCTCCCATGATTCGCCCCATCATTCGCCTCATGATTCGATAGATGCGGCCACCCGCAGCGACGCCGGCTCGCGCCGCGAATTTTTACTCTCCTCTTCGCCTGTTATGTGCGTGGCTGGTTTGATAGAATCACACATTTGTGGCCTGCGGGCCGCGCCGGCTGTGCACGATATTCAACGAGCGAAGCGCTACTTTGTCAGCGGAATGGTGCAGGGCGTGGGCTACCGCTATTTTGCGCAGCGAGCGGCGCAACGTCTGGGCGTGGCCGGCTACGTGAGGAATCTGGGCGACGGGCGCGTGGAAGTGTTTGCCATCGGTCCCGCCGGGATGCTCGGGCAACTTCGAGCGGAACTCGAACGTGGGCCGCGCGCCGCGCAGGTCTCTGGGGTGACGGAAGAAGAAGCAGCGTTCGATCCGGATTTCGCACGAGGATTTTCCGTCGAGTACGACGGCTGATCATAGAGGAGACGATGGACGACCTGAAAAAATTAATCCGCGAGATTCCCGACCATCCCAAGCCGGGCGTACTCTTTTACGACCTGACCACGCTGCTCCAGGATCCGCGCGGCTTTCATTCGCTGGTGGACAGGCTGTGCGAGCACTACAACGGGAAGAAAGTGGACATCGTCGCCGGAATCGAAGCGCGTGGATTTATTTTTGCGCCCGCACTGGCTTATCGCCTCGGCGCGGGGTTTGTACCCGTGCGCAAGCCAAAAAAGCTACCGTGGAAGACCGACTCTGTGACCTATCAGCTCGAATACGGCACCGACCAACTCGAAATTCACCAGGACGCCGTCAAGCCCGGCCAGCGCGTGCTCGTTTGCGACGACTTGCTCGCCACCGGAGGCACGGCTTCGGCGGCCGTCCAGCTAGTGCGGAAACTTGGCGGCGAAGTGGCGGGCGCGGCGTTCGCTGTCGAGCTGAGCTTCCTCAATGGGCGGGGGAAACTCCCCGGCGTGGATGTGTTTTCGCTGTTGAAATACGACAAGTAGAAACGGCGGAAAAGCGAAAAGGGAAATTGGAAAAGGGAAAATGGGGGAGGCCAAGAAACTCCAGAGTGAAAATTCTCCGCGGAGTAGCGGCCGGTGTCCCATTTTCTATTTTCCTTTTTCCAGTTTCTGGTTTCTTCTCTGGCGGACAGCTTCGAACAGGACGACGCCGGCGGCGACGGACACATTGAGCGAGCGGACCGGGCCGGTGGTGGGAATCGAAACGAGGAAATCGCAGCGCTTGCGCGTCAGCTCGTGCAGCCCTTCGCCCTCGCCACCGAGGACGATGCCGACTGAGCCTTTGTAATCCACGTCCGTGTAACTCTTCTCCGCCTGCTCGTCGAGCCCCACCAGCCAGTAACCCGCTTCTTTGATTTCTTCCATAGCGCGGACGAGATTTTTTACCCGCGCGACCGGCAAGTGCGCGAGCGCGCCTGCCGAGGCCCGCTCGACCGTATCGGTCAAGCCAGCGGCGCGGCGCTCCGGAATCACCACGCCGTTCACACCGGCTGCCAGCGAGGTGCGGACAATCGCGCCGAGGTTGTGCGGGTCTTCAATTCCATCGAGCAGAACCAGCAAGCCCTGCGCTGATTTCTCGCGCAGCAAATCTTCGAGGTCAACTGCAGGCTTGGCAGCCGCGAGCGCGGCGATGCCCTGGTGGTCGCGGGTTCCGGCGAGGCGATCAACCTGCAGGCGATCTTCGAAGCGCACGGGCACGCCGCGTGATTTCGCAAGACGCACGATGGCTTCGAGACGCTCCCCGTGACGCCCACTCGCAATGACAATGCGATCGAACGCGCGCCCGGCCGCGAGCGCCTCTTCCACAGCATGAAAGCCCGTCAGCCAGTTCATCATTTCGGCGGTCAATGCGACTCGAGCGTTGCGATCGCGTGGGCGGCGATGGCCTCGCCCCGGCCGATTTCACCGGTGCCTTCGTTTGTCTTGGCTTTCAGGTTGATTTGCTCCGGCGCGATGCCCAGTGATTTCGCGAGCGCCGCGCGCATGGCAGGGAAGTGCGGGCCCAGCTTCGGCCGCTCGCAGATGACGACTGCGTCGAGATGCGTGATGCGAAGCCGCCGCTCGTCGAGCAGCTTGCGCGTGTGCTCGAGGAAGAGCAGGCTCGACGCGCCTTTCCATTTCGGATCGGTGTCCGGAAAATGCGTGCCGATGTCGCCGAGCCCGGCAGCTCCCAGCAGCGCGTCGCACAACGCGTGGCTCAAGACGTCGCCATCAGAATGTCCGACCGGGCCTTTGTCGAATGGCACTTCGATCCCGCCGAGGATCAGCTTTCGCCCTTCCGCCAGCCGGTGCAAGTCGTAACCGATTCCCGAGCGTGTCATTTCGTGCGCCGCTCTTGTTCGAGATAGAAGCGGGCGAGATCCATGTCGGCGGGGCGAGTGATTTTGAGGTTGCGCTCGGAGCCGAGGACCACAAAGACATCGTGGCCGAATCGCTCGACGAGCGCTGCTTCGTCGGAGGCGGTGACGCCGTCCTCCTGCGCCTTACGGAATGCATCGCGCAGGAGCGGATAGGAGAAGGCCTGCGGTGTTTGCGCCAGCACGATGCGCTCGCGGGGAATAGTTGCAGTAATCAGCGCCACGTCTTCGGGCAGGCTCGCGCGCTTCACTTCCTTCACGGTATCAATCGCCGGGATGCCAAGAATGGCGGCACCGCGGGTGCGCGCTTCCGCGATCACGCGATCGATCTGCCCGGGTGTGACAAGTGGGCGCACCGCGTCGTGCACGAGAACGATTTCCGTGGTCG
>JBGPZR010000219.1:0-4600 GCA_041493845.1 Terriglobia bacterium
ACAACATCAATTTTTGATGTGACACTGCCGACCTCCAACTGAATGCGGATGGCCGACACGCGTCCGACGTTGATGAGTACATCAGGCACTTCGGCGGCCCGGAACCCGTTCATCTCGATTCTAACTTTGTACGTTCCAGGGATCAGGTCCTGGTAGATGAAAGTACCCAACCCGTTCGTCACCTGGGATTGCGTTCCCTGCGAACCTAATAGAGTTGTAAGAGCGCCGACGATCGCGCCCCCCGTTGCGTCAACCACAGTTCCGTTCAACGTGCCCTTGGCTGCGGATTCTTGCGCCGACATGCACGGCGCTAGGGCCGCCACAAAAGCCAAGAGCAGAATTCCCGAGAACCACCTCACCTTCATATTTACCTCGATCGCTCATCGCACTCGAGATTTGGAATGCCCGTGTTACTCAGCGTGACCTCTTGGGGAACGCAAAGGTCTTAACAGGGATTTCCGATTTGGACCTCTAGTTCGCACATCGTATGCTTCTCCTGCCCTGGACACAACGAATCCGCAACCAGAATAGGCCCCAGCGATACCAGCGAGGTTCCGACGGCCCGTTTGTGTCGCCTGACGAACCCGGCTTACCGCCACGCAAATGATTTCTCAGACACTGCTCCGTTCCCGCGCTGATGAAGTAGCCAATTGTTCAGTACCTGATTAACGTATTATAAAAGGGTGCCCCTTTCAAGTAGGTTTGATCGTTCGCATCAAGGCGCAAACCGGATATGTGGAATACTAGTAAGCCAAATGTCCGGTAATCCGACTAACCAAGAGTTACGCGGACTTCCCTGTTGCGCTGCGCGCTCGCATGTACGAGAATGATTAACTAGATTCGATGACCCGGGTCTCCATGCCGCGCCTGTCCTCCGAAGAACTTGCCAACAGCCTCACGCATGGCGTTGGCTTGATGCTGAGCATCGCGGGCTTCATAGTGCTGGTGGCCCTCGCAGCGATACGTGGCAGCGCGTGGCGAATCGCAGGTTGCGCGGTCTACGGCAGCACCCTCATCTGCCTCTATACGGCGTCGACGCTCTACCACAGCATTCGCTCCCGGCGGCTGAAGCGAGTTCTCAGGGTGTGCGACCACTCCGCAATCTATCTGCTGATCGCCGGGACTTACACGCCATTCTTGCTCGTCAACATGCGCGGGAGCTGGGGTTGGTCTCTATTTGCGGTAATTTGGGGACTCGCAATGGCGGGGATTCTCTTCAAGGTTTGGTTTGTGGAGCATTTATCGGTCCTGTCCACGGCGGTGTACCTTCTGATGGGGTGGCTCGCGCTTCTTGCGATCAAGCCGATGCTTCTAGCGGTTCCGCTCAGCGGACTCCTTTGGTTGCTGGCTGGCGGAGTGCTATACACAATGGGTGTCGTGTTCTACGCCTGGAAAATTGTCCCGTATAACCACGCTATCTGGCATGGTTTCGTTTTGGCCGGAAGCACCTGCCATTATTTTGCCGTGCTCTGCTCGGTAATCTTTCCCGCGAAAATCTTATAGGAATCCCGAACACCAGCGCACGACGCGGTTGAGCCTCCGCTGCGTGCGCAACCCAAAACTATTCGAGTCGCGCGCGCGGGCGCAGACTCTAAATATCAGGGGTATAGTAAGTAGAGCTGACATGAAGTTGACGACAAAAACGGACGGACTGACTCGGACGATGACGCGCGGGAACAGGTCCGGAGCGCAAAGCAAGCCAGCCACGGCGAAGGCATCCTGGAAGCTGCTGCCGGATGTGGTGGCGTTGCTGAAGCCCCGCCGGGGGATTCTGGCGCTGGGATTCGGTCTGATGGTGATCAACCGGCTTTCGGGGCTGGTGCTGCCTGCCTCGACGAAATACCTGCTGGACGACGTGTTCATCAAGCGGCAGATTCAACTGCTGACGCCGATTTTGGTGGCGGTTGTCGGTGCCACACTGGTGCAAGGGGTCACCTCCTACGCGCTCACGCAACTGATGTCGAAATCAGCGCAGCGGATGATTGCGGAGCTGCGCGCGAAGGTGCAGGCGCATGTGGGGCGTCTGCCCGTGACTTTTTACGATGCGAACAAGACGGGCGTGCTGGTCTCGCGCATCATGAGTGATGTGGAAGGAGTGCGCAATCTGCTGGGCACGGGACTGATTGAATTTGCCGGCGGGATCATGACCGCGCTCTTCGCGCTCGCTTATTTGCTGCGGACAAGCGTGACCATGACGGCGGTGGCATCTGTAATTCTGCTGATTTTTGGCGTGGTGCTGAACAAAGCGTTCAAAACCATTCGGCCGATTTATCGCGCGCGGCCCAAAATCAATGCCGAGGTGACCGGGCGGCTGACCGAGTCGCTGGGCGGCGTGCGCGTGGTGAAGGGCTATCACGCCGAGGAGCGCGAGGAGAAAGTTTTTCAGGCGGGCATACAGCGGCTCCTTGAAAACGTGCTGAAGACGCTGACAGCCACTTCGCTGATGAGCCTGGCGGCGACCAGCCTGATGGGCATCGTGAGTGCCATCATCATGTTTCTGGGGGCGCGGCAAATTTTGGCGGGGACCATGACGCCCGGCACATTTTTCTCCTACACATTTTTTCTCGGCATGCTGATCGCGCCGGTGATGCAGATCGTCGGCATCGGGCCGCAGATTACAGAAGCGCTGGCAGGACTGGAGCGCACGCGCGAAGTGCTGAACGAAAAGCCTGAAGACGAAGCTCCGGAGCGCACCGTGCGGCTGGACCGCCTGCGCGGATCGGTGGCCTTCGAAAACGTGAGCTTTGCGTACGACAGCGGCAAGCCGGTGCTGCACGATGTGTCCTTTCAGTCTGAGCCCGGCACGGTGACGGCTTTGGTGGGGCCTTCGGGGGCCGGCAAATCCACGACCATCGGGCTGATTGCGGCGTTTTACGTTCCGACGAGCGGGCGCGTGCTGGTGGATGGGGCTGATCTCGCGAAGGTGCGCCTCGATTCATATCGCACGCAATTGGGAGTGGTGCTGCAGGAAACATTTTTATTTGACGGGACGATTCGCGAGAACGTGGCGTTTTCCCGCCCCGATGCGCGCGAAGAGGAAATCCTGGCCGCCTGCCGCATCGCGCGAGTGGATGAATTTGCGGAGGCCTTCGAGAAGAAGTACGACACGGTGGTGGGTGAACGCGGCGTAAGGCTCTCGGGCGGGCAGCGGCAGCGCGTGTCGATCGCGCGGGCCATCCTCGCGGACCCGCGCATACTGATCCTCGACGAGGCGACCTCGAGCCTCGATTCCGAATCGGAAGCGCTGATTCAGGAGGGGCTGCGCTACCTGATGCGCGGGCGCACCACTTTCGTGATTGCTCACCGGCTCTCGACAGTGCGGCGCGCGGACCAAATCCTGGTAGTGGAAGCGGGGAGAATCGTCGAGCGCGGCACGCACGAATCATTGTACGCCGCGGGCGGGCGCTACTACGATCTGTACACCAAGCAGCACGGCGTGGAGTCGAATCTTTTTCTTGCGCCCGGCGAGGCTGGTGGCGAAGTGGCCGATTCTCAGGCCGTTGAAGCGGAGCTAGGAACGAATGGTCAGACAGATTCCACGCTTCCTGAAGCGATTCGGCTGATCCGCGACCGAGAGAGCTAGGCTAGTTGCTGGGCTTGGAAGGACTCTCGGACAATTTGTTGTATATCTCGTAGCTCATGAATGCCACAGCCCCGGTAAGAATGATCGCGAAGACGAGGCGTCGCTTGCGGTGGTGGTTCTCGGCTGAGTGGAAGTCCTTATTGTCGCCCGACGCAGGCTCCTGATCGGACTCAATTACCACGCGGTATGATTTGCCTTCAGGAATGCTGTGAAATTCGCCTTCATTATCCAGGACTAGATCCCCGCGAAAGGCTGATACCACCAATTCATTGGCCGACTTGATCGTTACCTGCCCATAGGCGGGCTTGCCATCCGCTCCCCGAACAATTCCTGCGGGCGTGTCGAGCTGGAGCTGCCCGGAAGCTGCCGAGGAAAATCCGGCTGTCCCGCGAGTGAGGGTAAGTATGCCGCCGCTGGAATTTTGCGCCAGGGTCGCGGCGCTCGAGGCCAGCAGATAAAACTGGCTTGCCCCGACGCGCAGGCGGAGGGTGCCGCCGGTTTCCGTGTCGAAGGTGTCGCCGGCATAAACTGTCGCGCCCGTTGCAGCGCTGGTGTTGTCCAGATGGGCGCGCTCGGCCTGGGCGATCACGCCGAGAGGTTTCTCGCTCGAAGCCAGCGAGGGAAGGTTGCACAAACCCCCGACTAGCAACGCCACCAGCGTACATCGAGCGATTTTGCGCATGACCCTCCCCAGGAACGACACGTTGAATGTGTGCCTGGTGGAAGCTTGCGTCAATGCGAAGCAGGAAGTCAGTTGCTGCAGTAGCAATAGCTGGGTCTTGCCGGAGTGAACGTGGGAAATGCTAGCGGGCGTTCCAATTGAGAGGAGGTGAGCTAACCGGCCAGAATTGGGGCGCGGGTTGTTCAAACTCGATACCCACCTGAGCCAGGCCTGCGTGGTCGCCACCCACAAAGGCTACACGCGCATCTCGTTCGTCCCAATTTCCCGGATTCGCGAGCGTCACCTTCTGGCCAAGAGCCACTTTTGTTTCCAGCATGAGAAGCGCACCGTGGGCG
>JBGPZR010000262.1:0-4055 GCA_041493845.1 Terriglobia bacterium
CCCGGCTCAGCGCGCCCAGGCAAGCCGCGAGAACGATGGTTGCGATCCCTCCGATCTCGATCACCGGGGCTAATAGCTCAAACAGCCACAGGTAAGGAAGTGCCAGCCAACCGATCCTGCCGTAACGCCAGTTGAAGAGCATGTCGCGGTTGAGCCACAGCACGTCCATCAATCCCTTCTGCCAGCGCGCTCGCTGCCTCCCCAGGGATTTCAGATCGGAAGGGACTTCCGTCCAGCACATTGGATCCGGCACGAACTGGATGTGATAGTCCACACCTCGCTGCCGCAGATGGCGGTGTAAACGCGCCACCAGGTCGAAATCTTCACCAATCGCGGACGTTCGATAGCCGCCTACCGCACGCACCAGGTCCGTTCGAAACACGCCGAACGCGCCGGAAATAATCATCAGCATGTTTCCTTGACCCCACGCCTCTCTGCCAATCAAGAACGCGCGGAGATACTCAATCACCTGGATCACTTCAATGCTCTTGCGCGGCAGACGCACGCGCCGTATGTGCCCCCCTTCGATTTCCGAGCCGTTTAACACCCGGATGATCCCGCCCACCGCTACGGCGCGCTGGGGATCCTCCAGGATGGGCACCATGATTCGCACCAGTGCGTCGCGCTCGAGGATCGAGTCGGCATCGACGACGCACACGTAAGGCGAAGTCGCTGCATTCAAACCCGCATTCACGGCGTCCGCCTTACTGCCACCCGGCTCTTTGTCAACAACCAGGAGTCTGGTGTCTGCGTCGCTCCGGTACAGTCCTCGTACCGGCGCGCTCTTCGCTTCCGGGACGTACACCGCCCGGACCAGCCGCAGCCGGAACCCCTCCCGCAGCTCTTCCAACGTCCGGTCTTCTGAGCCATCGTTGACCACGATCACCTCGAGTTGCGGGTAATCGAGCTCCAGAAGGTTTCGCACTGCAACGCGGATGGAGCTTTCTTCGTTATGTGCCGGCGCAATGATCGTGATCGGCGGCGCCAGTGGTGTTTCTTTAATCCAGCTCAAGCGATGGCTTTCCAGTCTCCGTTGATGAGCCGTGCTCGTCTTCAATGCCACGATCAACATCGTCAGATAGGCCAGATTGCTGGCCAGGTAGTACCAGAAGAGGATGTGGTTCGAGATATTAAGAAAGCCATTCATCGCAGCCCCGCTACGTTCTTCGGGACGCTTTCCGCTATTGGAGGCTCTTCTGGGAGCGGGGTCCCCGCCTGCAAGATATTCTGCAGCCGCAGCTTATCGTGTTCGTTGAGTTGCGCGCTGGCTTGAATTTCAACCTCAAGCTTTCCCCGCAGAGCTGCATTTTCAAGCGCGGTCAGGTAGGCGTGCAGGCCGTAGCGATCTCGAGCGGCCACCACCCGTTCGAAGATCGGAACCATCTCCGTATTCAGTCCCACCAACGCTTCTGCCGCGCGCAATCGCACCAGGCGGTTCGAATCCGTCAGCCCTCGCACGAGCGACGGAATCGCGCGGCGATCGGATAGCCTGCCCAAGCTTACGATCGCGCGCAGCCGCACGAACCAAATGCGGTCCTGCGCCAGTTCGTCAAGGACCTCGGCCGCGAGGTTTGATTGCGACCGTGACATTGCCCGCGCCGCCGCAGCTCGCAATTCATCGAGGTCATCTCCCACGAATTGCAACATGTCCAAACCCAGCGAGGGAGTGGCCACCTCGCCGAGGACCCGCCCAAGGGCTTCACGCAGGGGACCTTCGGCATTTTGTATATAGGGAAGCAGCAACTGAGGGCGCTCAGCGCAGCATTGGACGAGTGCGCTCTGCAGCGGCAGCGCCGGCACATTCAGCCCTGTCTCTCCCACCCATGCCAGAATCTCCACCGCGGCTTGGGGACAGGCCATCCAACCCAAACCTCGCAGCGCCGCCAAACGTGTTTCCAGAGCGGGGTCGCGCAATCCTTCTGCCAGTGCGGGAATACCTTCCGGCGCACGCGTACGTCCCAGGGCCACCAGCGACCGCATCTTGCGCCAGCCGGTTAATCGCCGGGCTTCGAAGATCCGTTTTTCGATCAGCCCGCTGGTTCTCAAAAACTTCAGCAATCGAGCCGATTCCTCTGGCCCGGCCGCTTCGAACGCATCCAGGGCGATGGTCTCGACAATCCGCCGGTCGAAAGCTTTCCTTCGCCATGTCTCGTATGGAATCTCCCCCGAAATGAGCGCATCCCATCTCTGGCGCAGTTCAAAGACGCGCAGATCACGCCTTGCGAAAAACCGTTTCCGGTATGTCCGCCGAAACAGAATGAAAGCGAGCAGCAGCCCGTCGGCCACGATGGCCGCGAAAATGGCCTTCAGCACGAACGCTGCCGGCCCGAGCCTCCACAACCTTTCAAAAATGGATTCCATAAGTAAATCCGAATCCCGTGTCCGTTTTGTTCCCGGTGCGTTTCTGATACGACGCGTAGCCCGTCACGTCCTGTCGCGCTGTCATTTGAAAACGTAATCCGCCGCCGTAGGTCTGCGATGCAAAGGCGCCAATCTGATCTATCTGTCCGAAGTCTTCCGTGCCGACTGCAAAGAAAGCGCTTCCTGAGAGCCGTTTGGAGCTCCAAGCTGCCAGCGGGAATCCCAAGCGCGTGACCCCGGAAGGGCGCCATTCCGAGCCTGCCCCCGAGAAGGCGCTGCGCGCGCCCGTCGCTCCCACCGATAGCGTCCAGTCCCGAGGCAGATAGACAATCGTTGTGCCGCTCAGCGTTAAAATTCGGGACGCCTGATACCAATACCAGTGCTGCCCGTAGACGATTTCCATCCCGCGCATGAAATTCGTCTCGCCCGTCTTCCACCCATGATCCAGCTCAAAAAAGGCTTCGCTCCTGGGGATCACCCCGTTGTCATGTCCGATCGCGCCGCCCACGGTCAGCGCTCCCCATTTCGGCTGGCGCCGCGTGATACTTCCCACAAATTTCCCAGCGTCGGCGCCGCCACGCTGGTAAAAACTCCCGGCGATACTCGTGGCCCAACGCGGGGTCCACTGCGATACGAGGCTCGCCCACTCGCCACGATTCGCATCAGCAAAATTGAAAAGGTCGTTGTCCTGGCCGAACCGCAGTTCGTGTTTCGGTTCTGGACGGAAGGAAATCAGCCCAGCCCGCGCCTCCGCGCTGGTAGGGTCCAGATTCAGCGCTCTCTGAAATTCCAATCGCGCTTCGTTTTGCTCCCCCGCAGCGCGCAGCGCCCGGGCACGGGCGGCACGCAAGTCGGCCCGTTTGGGATCGAGCTTCTCCGCAGTGTCGAGGGCGCGCAGGGCCTCGGCTGTTCTTCCCTGGCGCAAATACACGTTTGCGAGGCCCATCCAGTTGTCTGAATCATTCTCCGAGGCCTTCAAAACTTGTAGATATTCATTTTCAGCCTCTGCCAGTTGCCCCGACCAGGCCAGAATGCGCGCGCGCCAGGCACGCACGTCCATGTCTTGCGGCGCGCGGGCGACCTCCTGATCCACAATTCGCAGTGCAGATGCCCAGTCGTGGGTCTCCGTGTATTTGCGAACCTGCGCTTGCCAGTCAGGAGTTTGGTCTTGTCCGAAGGCGGCGAAAGTTAGCAGGAGCGTGATCAAGAACAAGGTACAGCTCAATAGCCTGCGCGAAGAGCGAGAGCCACGGTCTGATGGGTTTCTCCCGCGGCTGACGGCGCATAATGAGCACACCAACATCTTCCTAAAGGCATGTTGCAAGAAGGAGTCCATTGCCGCTGACAAGGGAATCCGTGATAACAAGTTAAGTGGCTTACAAACTGTATCTTACGACGGTGCTCATGCAGGCGAGGATAGAATGGGATACTGCGTACACTATAGATCTAGGAACCCGTCCCAATCCGGCACTGAGCGGGTCAATTGGGCATCCTCGGGACCAACTTCCACTTGCTTAAGAAGCGAATTCAATAGGCCGTCTGGGGCGATTCAAGCGAACGGCGTGGCGCGCGCTCCCGGAGGCCAGAAACCTCCGGGAGCGGATTCGCCGCGGGGACTACATGCTGCCTTCGTCCGCCGAAGGTCCGTAAATCGCGGGGACGGGAACGTTGTTGAGACGCAGATACACGCCGAG
>JBGPZR010000412.1:0-2513 GCA_041493845.1 Terriglobia bacterium
CCAGCGCACGGGGCTGCCCGTCGTATATGGCGCCTACCCGATCACGCCGGCCAGCGACGTCCTGCACGAGCTGTCCATGCACAAGCGGTTCCGCGTGCGGACGTTCCAGGCGGAGGATGAGATCGCCGCGATCACCTCGGCCATCGGGGCGTCCTACTCCGGCGCTTTGGCCATCACCACCACTTCCGGTCCGGGCATGGCTTTGAAGACCGAAGCACTGGGCCTGGCCGTTATGACCGAACTCCCGCTGGTCATCTGCAACATTCAGCGCGGCGGACCATCCACCGGGCTTCCGACGAAGACCGAGCAGGCGGATCTTTTGCAGGCTCTGTTCGGCCGGAATTCTGAAGCCCCCATTCCTGTTGTCGCGCCGGCCACGCCGGGCGATTGCTTCTGGGTTGCTCTCGAGGCCAGCCGTATCGCCATCAAGCACATGGTCCCTGTGATTATTCTCTCCGACGGCTACCTTGCGAACGGTGCGGAGCCCTGGAAGATACCCGAAGTCGCCGAGTTGCCGGAGATCCCGGTTCACTTCGCCACCGACCCGGTTGGATTCCAGCCCTACCGCCACGATCCTGTCACGCTGGCGCGGCCGTGGGCCATTCCGGGGACGCCCGGCCTGGAGCACCGCATCGGCGGAATCGAGAAGCAGGACGTCACGGGCAACGTGAACTATGACCCGCTCAACCATGAATACATGGTGCGACTGCGCGCGGCAAAGGTGGAAACTGTAGCGGACGATATTCCCGACCTCGTGCCGGAGGGAGATCCATCGGGCGAATTGCTGATCGTTGCCTGGGGCTCCACGCACGGCCCGATCACAGCCGCGCTCAAGGCCCAGCGAGAGAAGGGCCGCCGCATCGGCCACGTCCACCTGCGGCACCTGAACCCGATGGCGAAAAATCTGGGTGAACTCCTGAAGCGTTACGATCAGGTGCTCGTGCCTGAGATGAACATGGGGCAGCTCATCATGATCCTCCGCGCCAAGTTCCTGGTGGACGCGCAAGGCTTGAACAAGATTCAGGGCAAGCCTTTCAAGCAATCGGAGATTGAAGCCAAGATCGAAGAGATGCTGGGCTAACGCCCCTGTTGTATTTAGGAGATTAGGTATGGCCACGGACACTTTGCCGGTTTTCACGAAGAAGGATTATCAAACGGACCAGGAAATTCGCTGGTGTCCGGGCTGCGGCGACTATGCGATCCTTGCGGCTACGCAATCTGTGTTCGCCGAGCTCGGCATTCCCCGCGAAAAATTCGTGATTATCTCCGGCATCGGCTGCTCCAGCCGCTTCCCGTATTACATGAATACTTTCGGCTTCCACACGATTCATGGCCGCGCCCCGGCCGTGGCCACTGGCGTGAAACTCGTCCGCCCGGACCTCGACGTCTGGGTTGTCACCGGCGACGGCGACTCGCTTTCGATCGGCGGCAACCACACCATTCACATGCTGCGCCGCAACGTGGGCATCAAAGTCCTGATGTTCAACAACAAGATTTACGGTCTGACGAAGGGGCAGTATTCACCCACCTCTGAGATGGGCAAGATAACGAAATCAACGCCCTTCGGCACAGCGGACCGTCCATTTAATCCGATCGCTCTCGCCATCGGCGCCGAGGGCACTTTCGTGGCGCGCTCGGTGGACGTTTTCCAGCAGCATCTGAAAGAAACTCTGAAGAAGGCTGCCGCCCACAAAGGCTCGGCCTATGTCGAGATTCTGCAGAACTGCAACATCTTCAATGATGGCGCCTGGGAATCCATCACCGAAAAAGATGCGCGCAGCGAGCATGTGCTGCAGCTCGAGCATGGCAAGCCGCTCATTTTCGGAAAAAATCGCGACAAGGGTATTCGCATGACCGGCTTTGATCTCGAAGTCGTCCAGCTCGGCAACGGCATCACGGAGAAAGACCTGCTCGTTCACGACGAGCATCATCCCCGCGCGGCGTATGCTTTCTTCCTGGCGCACATGGAGCAGCGCCCGGGATTCCCCACGCCCATCGGAGTCTTGCGCGCCTGGGAAGACTTGCCACGCTACGAAGACGTCGTGGCGGATCAGATTCATCAGGTGCAGGCCAAGCGCGGCAAGGGCGATCTCGCAAAACTTCTGCGCGCCGGCGACACCTGGGAAGTTCGCGCGTAGTTTCAGTCAGCGGAACATTTTTCGGACGGCGTCCTCTGCCACAGCGGAGGGCGTCTTTTGTTTTTGAGGGGAAAGATTTCGAGGTTAGTAGCCCGACTGCGCCGCCGGTTTCGGCCGCGCCGCCGGCGGCATAGCGGGCGCCGGGCGTGCGTCGTGCGCTGTTGTCTGCTGCGATGGCAGCGGCGGCATCTGCGTGAGCGCGCGGTCGCGCGCGGCAGCGAATTCGCTCCAGTTGCGCCTGTCCACCGGCCCCGCGGGAGGCAGCGGCAGCCGCTCGAAATTGAGGAATTGCCCGGCGCGCTGGATGCGGAAATCCAGATGCGGTCCGGTAGCCAGGCCCGTCATGCCCACGAGCCCAATGCGCTGGCCCTGCTC
>JBGPZR010000097.1:0-7162 GCA_041493845.1 Terriglobia bacterium
GCCTTTTGCAGGAGCCGCAGACCAGGCCCGAAGATCTGGAAAAACTGTACATCGCAGCGCACACGCTTGCAGGAACCTCCGCGAGCTACGGCTTCCCGCAATTTTCCGAAGTGGCCGCGAAGATGGCGCACGTCTTTCATTACGCCATGAATGCCTCGCTCACCTCCGACATGCATGGCCCGCTGACTGAATTTATTTCCGACGCGATTTCGGTGCTCGAATTCGATCTGTTGCAAATCGCTTCCAGTGGATCTGAAACCACCGGCGACATCGCCGCATTCAAACTGCGCTACGCATTCGCGTTTCCGGCTGCGCCTGCGGCCGAACCCGCGAACGATTCGTTCAGCAGTGAAGTGGGCGCCGGCGAACCCATCCCGAGCGTCTTCCCGGCCGCTTCCTTTGCGGAGCATCTGCCGGAGGACGGTGAAGTTCCCGACGAAGTGTTCGAATTTTTCATCCCGGAAGCGGAGGAGCACTTGCAGGCCGTCACGGAATGCCTGCTCGCGCTGGAAACGAATTCGAACCCGGAAGAAATCCACCGGCTGTTCCGCTCGATGCACACGGTGAAAGGCTCGGCAGCACAGGTGGGCTTGCACCGCCTTTCGGCAGTCGCGCACCGCGTGGAAGATTTATTCGGCCAGTTGCGCGACGGCGCGCTCCAGCCAAACCCGCAGATTGTGGATTTGTGCCTCGAAGCAGTGGACGTCCTGAAGAAATTCCTGCACCGCCAGTGGTCGAGCAACGCGGAAATGGCGGCAGCAGTGGATCCGCTGCTCGCGCGCATTGCAGAGTTGGCGCCTGAAGAAACCACGGAAGCGGCTGGCGAAGCTCCCGGCGCGGGTGCAGCGGTACAAGAGACGGCACAATCCGCGGCCGCGGCTCGCCCTGCCCAAGCGCTGCCACAGGCGAAATCAGTGCGCATCTCGCTCGACCGGCTCGATCGCATGATGAACGCCGTCGGCGAACTGGTGATCAACCGCACGCGCATGCTCGGGCGCCTGTCCGAGCTGGCCAATCTCGTGGACGTGCTGAATTTCTCGAAGGGGCGGCTCTCCGGCAAAGTTTCCGAATTTCAGGACAAGCACGAGTTCACCCAGTTGAACGCGACGCTGATCCCCGGCAGCCAGCCGCCGCAAATGGATACCTTCCGCAGCCATTTCACGGCCATGCCTTCCATCACGTCGAATGATTTGCTCGAGTTCAGCGAGCTCGAGATGGACCGCTACGACGACTTCAACATCCTGTCGCGCTCGCTGACAGAAATATCGGCGGACGTCACCGAAGTGCTTGCGCAACTTGAAGGGTTCATGAGCCGCGTGGATTCCGACATTGACGAGTTCACGAAGCTCGCGCACCACCTGCAGGACGAAATCACCGCTGCCCGCATGGTGCCGATCGGCAACCTTTACACGCGTCTCTCGCGCACCGTGCGCGACGCGGCGAAGGCAACGGGAAAACCCGTGGAGCTTTCGCTGGAAGGCGCCGAGACGGAGCTGGATAACAACATCATTCAGCACATTTCCGACCCGCTGATCCATCTCGTGCGCAACGCCGTCGCGCACGGAATCGAAGACGCGAGCGCGCGAAGCGAAGCCGGAAAGTCCGAAAAAGGCCGCATCACCGTGCGCGCCTATCATCGCGGCAACCACATCTTCATCGAGGTTGAAGATGATGGCCGGGGCATTGACTACGAAAAAGTGCGCCAGAGCGTGATCGAATCCGGCGCAATGTCTCCGGTGGCCGCGGCGGAATTGTCCGAGCGCGAGCTCCGGGAATTCCTGTTTCGCCCGGGATTCTCGACCGCCACTTCGAAGACGGAACTTGCGGGGCGCGGCGTTGGTCTCGACGTGGTGCGCGCCAACGTGCACGCGTTGAACGGGGAAATCGAAGTTCGATCGGAGCTGGGCCGCGGCGCTTGCTTCACGGTGAAAGTGCCGCTGACGCTGATCATCTCGCAGGCGCTGTTCGTTCGCTGCGGTACCTCCGTGTTCGCGCTGCCGCTCGCCGTGGTGGAAGAAATTCGGCGGCTCCGGCCCGAAGAAATCGAGGACGTGGGCGGAAAACTGCTGACGCGCGTGCGCGACGTGGTAACAGAAGTGATCCGGCTGGACATCCAGCTCTCGCTGCCGGCGCTCGAGCCTCTGAACGGGTACTTCCACATGGTCATCGTGAAAGTGGCGGGCAGGCAAGTGGGCGTCGTGGTCGAGGAAGTTCTCGGCAAGGATGAAATCGTCATCAAGAATCTGGGCGATTACATGCGGCGCGTGAAACTGTTCCCCGGGACAACCATCGCGCCCGATGGCAGCTTGATCCTGCTGATTGATTTGAACCGGCTGGTTTCCGCCGACACGGCCGACCGCCACGCTTTGCCTGCTTCTTCCCCGGCCGCGCGCGTGTTCGCGCCTGGGGCGGAGGCGGTTGCGGCGGGAAGCATTCCGGCCGAAGCGGTTGACCCGGTGGAAAACGATCGAGTGGTGGTGGTCGCGGACGACTCCATCAGCATCCGCAAATTCGTCGGGCGCATGCTTGAAAAGGCAGGCTATCGCGTGAAGCTTGCTTCCGACGGACTCGAAGCTTCGGAAATCGTTGCGCAGGTGGGCTGCCATCTGGTGATCACCGACTTGGAAATGCCGCGCATGAACGGTTACGAGCTGATAGCTCATTTGCGCCAGGGTCCAGCAACCAAGCGAATTCCAGTACTGGTGGTCACTTCGCGCGCGGGCGCAAAGCATCGCGAACGCGCCATGAAGGAAGGCGCTTCCGGCTTCCTGACCAAGCCGGTGCAGGAAGATCAATTAATCGCAACCGTCGAGAGCCTGATCGGCTCGGAGACGCCGAAAGGGCGTCCGGCGGTAGGAGTGCCATTACGGCGGGATTGAGATGAACAAGGGTCCAGAAAAAAAGATCCGCGTGCTGGTGGTGGACGACTCCGCCTTCATGTGCAAGGTGCTGCAGGAGATCATCAACGCGGACCCGCAACTGGAAGTAGCGGGGCAGGCGCGCGACGGCCGCGATGCCGTGGCGCTGGCGGAATCGCTGTGTCCCGACGTGATCACCATGGACATCAACATGCCGCACATCAACGGCCTGCAAGCCACCGAGCTCATCATGTCGCAAAATCCGCGGCCGATCGTGATCGTCAGCTCCGAATCGCGCGAGGGCGCCTCGAGCACTCTGCGAGCCCTGGAGCTCGGCGCAATCGATTTCGTTCCCAAGCCATCGAGCGGCATTGATCTGGATTTGAGGAACACGCGCGAAGAGCTGACGCGAAAGTTGAAGATGGCGGCGAAAGTGCGCGTGGTGCGCACAGCGACTCGCTCGAAATTGCCTGCTCCTCATGCGCCTCTTCCCGCTTCGATCACTCCGGGAACGGGCGCGGCGTTTGCCGCGCAGAACGGCGGAAAATTTCCGATGGTGGTGATTGCTGCATCCACCGGCGGGCCGGCAGCGGTGATGCGCGTCGTCGCTGGATTGCCGAAGGAATTTCCGGCGGCGGTATTTCTAGTGCTGCACATGCCGCCGGCATTCACCAAGCAATTCACCGTCCAACTGGCAGAGATTGCCTCGGTACCTGTGAAAGAAGCGGAATCGAATGAAGCGGCTCAGCCCGGAATGATTTATCTGTGCCCGGGCTCGCATCATCTTCGGCTTTCGTCCACGGGGAAAATCGCCCTTGACGCTGGTGCGCGAATCGATGGCTACCGCCCCTGCGCCGACGTTGCCTTCGAATCTATCGGAGCTTATGCGCGCTCGCTGACCGTGGGCGTGGTCCTGACGGGCATGGGCTCGGACGCCGCGAAAGGCGTGAAAGCCGTGAAAGCGGCTGGAGGCTACGTGATCGCGCAGGATGAAGCGACCTCCACCATTTTTGGCATGCCCGCCGAAGCGATCAAGACGGGCACCGTCAACGAAGTTCTGGGCCTCGATGAAATCAGCGCGGCGATCGAAAAACGCATCACGAAACTGCTGCGGCTTGCGCCGGTGGGTGTGCGATGAAAATCGCCAGCCAGGACGCGGGGAAGTCGCGGCGCGCGCGCCGGTCAGAAACAGTGATTTTGTTCTCGGTAGCGCATCAGACGTTCGCCATCTCGGCGGATTCGGTGCAGGAGGTTCGCAGCACCGACAGCCTCGCGGGTGCAGCCAACGAAATCGAGCAGCCCTTGCTGGCGAAAGTGCGCCACACCATTGAGCGCGCGCACAGGAAATACTACGTCGTGAACGCCTGTTCGCATTTCAATTTGCCGGTCACCCGGCCCACACTCGTGCTAATCCTGCGCCAGCTGCGAGCCGCCGTGCTGGTGGACAAAATCGAGCGCATGGCGGAAATCAATGCGGTGCATGCACTGCCGCGCGCGTTCATCGGCGACGAGCGCCGCTGGTACCGCGGCCTGGCGTATGTGGAAGACCACGTGATCCCGGTCATCGAGCCGGCGGGCTTCCTGACGCGAGAAGAATTTCAAGCGCTTGACCGCATCACAAGAGCGGGCGAGTCGCAGCGAGAGATGGAAGGAGCCGTCCAGGCATGACCGCGGCGGAAAACACGGACCGCAGCTCATTCGTTCTGCTCCAGGTGGGCGAGCAGCGATTCGCTCTGCCTTCAGAAATCGTAGCAGAGCTTGCGCCGCCCGTGCGCTTGCACACGTTTCCGCACACCTCCGCGCTTGTGGCAGGTGTGATTGTCAGGCGCGGCCACATCGTGCCGGTCTATGACGTCGCACCGACGCTGCTGGGCCAGGAGTCTCCCGTCCACCGGTTTTATTTGATTGCGCAGCGCGCATTCGGAAAAGCAAGTGAAGCAAGCGCGATCCCGCTGAACGGCGAATGCGAACTTGCCACAGCGGAGATACAGCCGCCGCGTGAAGGCCGCCCCAGTTATGTTTCCGGAACACTCGAGATCGGCGAAGAGACCGTGGAACTGCTGAACTTCGAAGCGCTGGTGACGCATCAATCCTCTGAATCCGGTGATGCTTCGCACGCCGAGGCGCAATCATGAACGCGCCGGCAAATCTCCCGCGGATTCTGCTGATTGACAGCAATGTGTATTTCACGAAGCGTCTCAGCGAAGCACTGCAGCAGCAGGGGTTTGAAGTGGTCCCCAGCACGCAGGCTGCTTACGCGCTCACGATGCTGGAATGGAGCACGCCCGCCGCCGTTCTCTGCGCCACGAACCTGCGCGAGATGGGCGCGCTCGAGATTGCGCCCATTTTACGGGCCGACCCGAAGACCGCAAATCTTCCGCTGATTGCAATCGGCAGCGGTGGTGATCAGGCGCTGCTCGAAGCTTATCGCGCCGGATGCGATGACTATGTGGACCGTCGCCGCCAGCCCTCGGACATCGCCGCGCACGTCCGCAATTTTCTGGTCAGCCGCCAGGAAGGTTTTCAGCCGACGCAAATGCTGATCCCGACGGACACGGCGCTCAGTGGCAATCTCTCGCAATTCGATCTCCCGGGCGTGATCCAGATGCTGGGACAGGCGCGCCAGACAGGCGCGATGCACATCAACGCCGGCGACACCGATGGAATCATCTTCTTCGAAGGCGGCGAGATCCTGCACGCTGAGTGCGGCATGCTCTTCGGCGATGAAGCGGTGACGCAAATCGTGAAGAGCTGTCAGGGAGCCGGGAAGGGCGTTTACAAATTTGTGTACGGCGCAACGGCGGCGCAGCGGACGGTGTTGCGGTCAGCCACCGATCTGCTCCTCGACGCCATGCGCGAATTCGACGAAGGCGAACGCGACAGAGTGGAGAAGGAGTCGTCATGAGCGATGCGCAGACCCTCGCGGCTGCCCGGACTCCGACGGTGTATTTCATTGACGACAGCGCGACCATGCGCGAAGTCATCAAGATTGCTTTCCGCAAGGAGAATATCCACGTCATCACGTGTCCCGACGCGGCCTCGGCGCTCGCACAGTTTAGCGAAGCTGCGCCCGATGCCGTGATCACCGACGTGATCATGCCGGACAAAGACGGCTACGAAGTCTGCGAATTCATCAAGCACCACGAACAGCTCGGGAAAACACCCGTAATTCTGATGTCCGGCGTGGTGAATCGCACGGTCGCCGAAAAAGCCATGGCCGTGAAGGCCGACGAGCTAATCCGAAAACCCTTTCAGCCGCAGGATCTGATTATTCGCGTCAAGAATCTGCTCTATCCAAAGGCGCCTGCCATAGCGGCGGGTGACACGGGCGATTCCTCGCGCGCTGCATCGCCGGCTCCATCAAATCCCCCATCAAATCCATTGTCGAATCTGTTTTCGCCGGCTCCACCGCCCTTCCCCGCCGCGCGTCCTGAATCAGGCGTCGCCGCACCACCGCTGCGCGCGGTCGCGCCCGTTCAGCCGCCATCCGTTTCGGCACAGCGCGTCGCGGCGCCACCGTCAGCGGATGTTCAGAAGCTGCGCAACGAAATTTGCCGCCTGGAGCTGCTCGTAAAGAAGCTGCAAGCAGAACTCGAAGCCGAACATCAATATTGCGCAGCGCTCGAAGCCCATTTCAAAACACTTCAGGAAGGCGGATAGCGCCACATCGCTCGCAGTTCGTTTTGGGGCAGATCTGCCTCCCTCGGCGTTACTCCTTTGAAATCAAACCTCGTGGCCCATTGACCCGGCCGCTTGCAGGGCCTACGCTGGAACTACCTCTCCGAGTCAGGCGGTTTGCAATCACCTGGGCGCGCGTTTCCGGAGGTTTGTCTGATGGGGCGTCGCAGCGAGGTGCGAGTCGCCAAGCACGCGCCGGTCCTCGTCCGCGGAACCGACTCCGGCGGCACTCCCTTCGCCATCACCGCGCATGTGCAGGACATCAGCGGTTCAGGCGCGTCGTTGACAGGACTGAACGGCGTGGGTACGCCGGGAACAAAGGTCGAGATCGAATACCAGGGCCGGAAGGCGAAATATCGAATCCAATGGGTGGGCAAGGAAAGGACCCCACTGGCAAGTCAGGTGGGCCTCCGGTGTCTCGAGCCCGGGAATTTTATTTGGGGCCTGCAACTGCCGGAGTGGACTGAAGACACCTACGACCCATCCCAAACAGCGGTCGCAAGGCCCGCGCCGGCCGGGTCGCCTTCGGGGAATGGCACGGCGGCTGTAAGTAAAGAGCGGCGTAAATTTCCGCGGCACGCCTGCCGGATCGAAGCACTCGTCACCATCGAAGGCACGGATTTGAA
>JBGPZR010000167.1:0-5382 GCA_041493845.1 Terriglobia bacterium
AAGCAGGCTGGCTCCTTCAGCGCCAAGGCGAACGACCAGGCCTGCCGCAGTTGTCACGATGGTCCCACACATCATGCCAATCAATCGTTCACGCCCAATTGCTCCTCCTGCCACGCGGAACATCGGGGACACAGGCGTCTGGCGGCCACGGCTGACGCAAATTGCACGCAGTGCCACGCGAACCTTCGCACCGTGGGCGGTTCGACTCAGTTCGTGAACCACATCGAGCATTTCGCCACCAGTCATCCGGAATTTTCCGCACTGCGCCCGGGCAGCGTTGACCCGGGCACTATCAAGCTCAATCACGCGGTGCACCTGAAGGCAAAGCTGCAGGGACCAAATGGTCCGGCGCAGCTTGATTGCGACGATTGCCATCGCCCAGCCGCATCGAGTGGCGCATGGCGGTTCGGCTCGGCGCAGCCGGCGACGAAATCCATGCCGGGGAAATTTGATCCGCCCTCGCGAGTCTCCGCGCGCGCTTACATGGCCCCCATTTCGTATGCCAACAACTGCATCGGCTGCCACCCGCTGCAATTCGACAAACGATTCCAGGAAAGCGTGCCGCACGACAAGCCCGAGATCGTGCACGCCTTCGTGGTCCAGAAATTCCAGCAATACATCGGCGCCCATCCCGCGGAATTGCGCGTCACAGGGCCCGGCCGCAACTTGCCGCAACAGCCATTGCCCCCGGCTGTTCGCGTGCTCACGCCGCAACAGTGGGTGGCCGAACGCGTCGCCGATTCAGAGCAACTCCTGTGGCGGAAGACCTGCTTGGAATGCCACTCTCTGACTTTTTCAGCGGGGGCGCAGCTTCCAGCAGTCGCAAAGTCCAACATCACGCCGCGCTGGTTTTCGCACGCGGCCTTTAGCCACGAGGAACATCGGTTTCTGAAATGTCTCGAATGCCATACGGGCGCGTCGAAGAGTCAGGAAACCGCCGATATCCTGCTCCCCGGCATTCAAACCTGCGAACGGTGCCACCATGCAGGTGAAGAATCCGCCGAGTCTCGCTGTTTCGAATGCCATACTTACCATGACTGGAGCAAAGAGAAGCCGGTGAAGGGAATGCTCACCATTTCTCAATCGCGACGTGGTAATTGAGCCGCTCCGAAATGGTGGACTTGCAGAGGGGTGAACATCGAGGACAAAATTGCAAAAATATCCCGGCGTCTATTTGGTCTTCATCACGTAAACGCCATCCCAATCTGGCTCGGGCGCATTTTCCAGGAACTCCATCGCGCGCTGCAGGAAAACCTGCGTCGGACCGTCATCGGGATGCACTGCAAGCAACTCCCCAAACTTCCCGGCGGCTCCGCGCCAGTCCTGAGTTCGATAAGCAGCGGTGGCACGATCAAACTGGTTTAGGAACGATTCATATTTCGATTTTTCGGCCATCACATCCAGTAGCTCATAAATGTTCACCGGCTGGTTTTTGCCCTTTACCTTGATCTTGTCGAGCTCGCGGCAAACGAAGCGCTCCCGAACCTGCCTGTAAGTCGCCTCGCTGATTACAATCTGCGTGTGATACTGCTTGTTGATCCCTTCCAGCCGCGACGCGAGATTCACATTATCGCCCATCACCGTCCACGACAATCGCTTCGCAGAGCCCATGTTCCCCACATTGAGCAGGCCGGTGTTAAGCCCGATGCCAATGGAAATGGGGGGACGTCCTTCCACTTGCCATTTCGCGTTGAGTTTCTCCAGGCTGCGCACCATTTGCAGCGCGCAATTGCAGGCGCGGATGGCGTGATCTTCCTGCGGGTAGGGCGATCCCCAGAACGCCATAATGGCGTCGCCGATGTATTTGTCGAGCGTCCCTTGATTGGCGAAGACGATGTCGGTCATTTCTCCCAGATATTCGTTCAACAGGTTCACCAACTCGTCGGGCGTCAGGCCTTCGGAAATCGTCGTGAAGCCGCGGATATCGCTGAACATCACGGTAAGTTCCTTGACCTCACCGCCGGGCCGAATGTATTTCTGAGGGTCCTTCTCAATCAGCCCGATCACGTCCGGAGACAAATACTGCGAGAAAGTCTTGCGGATCTTCCGCTTTTCACGCTCTTCGAAAAACATTCGGAAACTGGTGATGGCGGCATAGTTCACCACCAAGGTGCCGGCGGGAACCACAAAGCTAAGCCACCGTCCCTCCTGTGCGAACATGAAATAGACGAACCACCCAAACCCCGCCAGCGTCGCCAACACTGAAATAGTGGAATAGAAGGGATCGATGGGGCCGAACCAGAATCCGAAAACCAGGCCAAAAACCAGGATGAAACCGATATCGATCATCTCTTCGTTAAATCCGCGCGTGAGAAATCCGCGGCCCCGATCCTGGCTGTGCAGCAGGTTGTCGATGATGTTCGCATGCACCTCGACCCCCATGTAGGCCGAGTCTTCTGCCGGAAACGGGGTGTTGCGCAAGTCTCCGATCGCGAGCGCTGTGGCACCCACCAGGACGATCTTGTCGCGAAATGTTTCGGGTGGAAGCGCGCCGCTGATCACGTCCCACATCGAATAGTGCTGATAGGTATTATAAGGCCCGGCATAGTTGATCAGGGCGGTGCCATTGCGCGCTCGCGGAATCTGGTGACGCCCGAACTGAATTCGTTCCAGCCCGTTTGGGGCGATATAGGCTGCGATATCCTGATCGGAAATTTTTTCGTACTCGCGTATGACCTGCAGATCCAGGCAGGGAAAGAAATCCTTGTCCTGATAGCGCTCGATCAACAAGGCGTGCCGCAGAGTGCCGTCTGGGTCGGGATGGATATTGATAAATCCGAAGGAGGCCGCGGATTCGGCTAACTTTGTAATGTTGGCTTCCGCGCCCTCGGCCACTGTGCCCCCGCCCTCTATCCACGCTTGGCCCAGATCGAATTCAGGCCCATCTTTGGATTTCACCTTGAGGACCTGCGGGAATGATTTCGCCCAGGCGATGTTGAAATATGCTTCCGCTAACTCCGGATCGGCAGACTGTGCGCCCGCCGCATCAAGAAATACGTGGCCCAGAACAACATTGCCGGCTCTCTTCAGCGCCGCGGCAAAGCTCGCATCTTGATCGCCCGCTCTCTCCAGTTGTTCCACTCTTTTCAGAACCGTTGGGGACGCCGAGGCCCCCAGCTCACGCTTCAACTGCTGCAAGGCCTCTCCTGCCGAGTTGCTCTCCGGCGTGGGGAAGGTGGCGTCCAACGCAACGACGCGCGCGCCGCCGGCACTTAACTTGTCTATCAGCAATCCGTAATTCTTCCGCGGCAGTGGGAAGGAACCGGTTTTCTGAAGTGTCTGCTCGTCAATGCCTACGATGACGATGCGGGTGTCGTGCGGGCGGCTGCCCCTCATACTAAACCGCAGGTCGAGAGAGCTCAGTTCAATGTCTCGAAGAAAAACGAAGCCGGCACGCGCGTTGTCCCCAATTCCTGAAATCGCGAACAGCGTCAGCCCCGCCAGAGTAACGAGAATGGCCAACCCAAAAATGATCTGACGAAGCGAGGCCCTGCCCAGCCACGCCGACAATCGGGACCAGCGCTGCTCCTGCAAACTCATATATTTCGCGATTCCTGTTTAGCCCATCGGAACGGGTTGTCTCGGCAGCACACCAATTCAGTCGGAGGCGGCGAGGTTATGGGCACAGGCCAGTCTGGGGGTTAGGCTTGCAACCTTTGACGGGGGTGCGGCCGGCGCCATTGCCGGTGCCCATCGTTATGCCCAGTGCCAATCCCACACCAACTGCGTACCCCAGAGCTACCCAGCGCCCCGGATTATGCTCGGGGCGAACAGGACGTGGCTCCTTATCAGGCACGTTGGTGGCGAGAATGCCGTTCTGTGCTGCGGCAGGCGGAACTTGCGCGGCGTGAAAACCCGCTGGAGGAATCTCAGAAGTAATTTCTACCATTTGACCGGCGGCCACAACAATGGAATTGCCCGCTGAACTCGCCTGCCCCGTGTTGTTTTGCACCTGTGCATTGCCTGTCGGCGTTACGGAGAGCTGGCCTTCGTAACAAATCACCGTGGTCTTGTTCGCCTCATAGCCCACGAAGAAATCGGTGCCGATCACTCCGATCACGGCATTGGGAGTCTTCATTTCGAACTTGCCACCCGGCTGCGTGATCTTCTGCACCTGGCTCCGCACTTTGCCATAGTTCATTTCGAGCGAAGTCTGCTGGGAGGTGCCATCGTGCTGCACGATGTGCAGTTCACTGTCGGACCCGAGGCTGAGGATAGACCCATCCGTCAAGCCGGCGCGGACTCGGCCGCTGTGCTCCGTCTTCAGCAAATCATTCCATTGCAGCTCATCATTCGCCTTGGCGGTCTGGGCGTTGCGCGTAGCTGCGGGAATCATCGCATTGATCTGACCAGCGTGCTGCCCGCCACCCTGCGGCTCACAAAAAGCCGAGAGTGGAGAAAGTAGAAAGGAAACAAATACCGCAGTTAGGCGCCTGAACATAATCAAGGCTTTCTCCTTCACACCATGAGAGGTTGTGCTGTGCCGATTTTGGCAGAGAGGCTGCCATTGTCAACGTTCGGAACTTCGAGAGTCACCAATCTAGTTACACCATACTGCAGGCGGGAAATCATTGGTCAGGTCGGATTACGTCGCACTCGGCGGCTTCCGTGTGGCGTAGGTACAGAAAACTACGCGCGCAACGGCCGCTCCCAATCATCCGTCGCATAGCCATCTAACAGCGTCCAAGCCGCTCATTTCTTTTCAAGTTTCGCGCTGAGGTTTATCGCGCTGCCCGCAAGCACATGCACGCGCCTGACCCAATCCTGGTATCCCGCCAATTGCACTCTGATTTCATGATCCCCCGAGGGCATATCAAAGGTAGAAGGCGTCTGGCCGACCATTTGGCCGTCCATAAGAATATCTGCGCCGACCGGATCAGACTGGACCGCCATCTTCGCATTCGTAGATGTCTGTCCCGATTGTTCGATCGAGGTCAACTTCCCGCCTTCGAGGACCACGACCATTCCCGGGTACGTCAGCAGTGTCTTTCCCTGGAAACTTACCTCATGCTGCGGCGCGCCCATCGCCGCCACCACTTGCTCACGCGTCATTCCCGGAGTCAAGTTCGCGGGAGGACCGGCAGGCGCCGGCGCTGCCGTCGCCGGTGCATATCCCGGCGCGGGTGCGGGCGCGGACGGAGTTCCAGTTGTGCCCGCGGGTGCCGATCGTCCCTCGGGAACGAACCACGTATCAATGGCGTGAAACACCACGTCCTTCTCGGCATTGGCGATGACTTCCTTCGGTAGATAGAAGCTCACCGCCGCCCACAACCGCGTGTTGCCTTTTCCGACTGCGATCCCGCGCGCCGTGAGCAAACCGAAAGTGACTGTCTCCTGCCCCACCGATATGCTGAAGACATAAAATCGCTCGCCCACCGGGAC
>JBGPZR010000208.1:0-4824 GCA_041493845.1 Terriglobia bacterium
ATCAATTGGGTGCGGCGGGGCTGCGGGCGATGATGGCCCTGGCTTCCGCTGTGTCCGTGCTGCGGGCGACGCCCGCGATCATCGCGGCGAGGGCCCCGGTCATGGCCGCCGCGGCGCGCGGGATGCTGCATGCGTGCGCGGAAATCCCCGCGGACTTGCGCCTTCCAGGGCTGCTGCTCCGGCGGCACCTGATTTTCAGCAGGTTGATTCTCGGCCGAGAGGTTTGAGCCACTTTCGGCGTGCAGTCTTTCCGATTCATTTCCTTCCGTCTGTTCCATCCCGGCGGGATGCGTGATCATCCCCTCGGCTTCGGCCTGCGCCTCCTCGGCTTCCTCTTCGGCGTCCGCTTCCCTGGCATCTTGTTCTTCTTCCGACTCGGCGGATTCGTCTTCGGCATCGGAGAGGCCTGCCTGGTGCGATTCCTCCTGTGCGGCGAAATCTTGCTGTTGCGCGGTGCGCGCGGCTTCCTCCGCTTGTGCTTCGGCCACTTGCTCGGCGAGGGCCGCGGCTTCGTCTTCGCTCAAGTTCGGAGCGGCATGGTCTTCGTGAGCTGATTCCGCGTGATGCATCTGTTCGGAATCATGCGCAGCAGGCACGTGGTGCGCCGGGCTGGCGTGAATTGTCGCGTGTGATTCGTGTGACTCCTGCTGCCGCGGTTCGTCCTCTTGATGATGCTCGATCGCCGGGACGGCAGCCTCCGGGTGCTCCTCGGCTGGATGCTCGCGAGTCTTCCATTTCGAGAGCGACTCGCCGGGAAGCGGTTCAAGACCGCCGGATGGGAACGACTGGAATTCGGAGCGCGCGGGCGTGAAAGTGCGCGGAGCCCGCTCCCACGGGGTGCTTACGGCTGCGGCCGGCGGCGCAGGCGAATCCGGCGTTGCTAGTGTCATGTTTGTCACGGGCGCAGTTTCATCGCCAGGTGCGGCTGATGCCGGAGGTGCGGGAGGCCGCTCCTTGTATTTCGCAAGAGATTCTCCGGGGAGAATGGTTTGGATGGAACCCTCCGGAGCTGCGGCCCCGACCGAGTGATCCTCGTAAGGGCGCGACGACGCGTATTTCGATGGGGGCAGCTCGCGGCCAAACCGGCGGTCGCCTCCGCGGCCTCCGCTTGGGCGGCCACCCTGGCGGCTGCCGCCGCGTCCTCCACGCTGGCCAAAGCGGCCTTCGGGGCGGCCTTCGTGCCGGCGATGCCCAAATCCTCCGCGATCGCGACTCGTGTTCGCGGGTGGTGGGCTGATGGATGGCGCGAAATTCCTCTCCGGCGGGGCAGGCGAATTTGCCGGGAACGATTGCTCGGGAGCGAGGCCTTCGTTCGCGGCGTACGGCGCCGGTTCGACATCGGCGGGCTCGATGGTGGGAGTGGTGGTACTTTCCGCGGCGAACACTTGTCCGCCCTGCGCTTCCATCTTCTGGACTTTTTCCTCGACGGTGGTGACGATGTGGTCGAATTCCTCCAGATCTTCGAGGAAGTCGCTGACGTAGAGGAAGGCGTCGCTATCGAGGCCAATCTCCACAAAGGCCGATTGCATGCCGGGAAGCACGCGTGTGACACGCCCTTTGTAGATGCTGCCGACTAAAGCAAATTCTTTTTCACGCTCCACATAATATTCACAGAGCTGACCTTCTTCCAAAATGGCGACCCGCGTCTCGTGGGGGTTCGCCGATATAACCATTTCCTTCGACATGGAAACTCCTCAAGGAGCATCGGGACGCGGCGGGCACGTCTGTTTGCAGGGCGAGCGCACTCGCTCGGTCGGCGTGGCGGAAGGCTATGCCTTGTGCAAGCCACGACGGGCCGCCCAGGAAGAACCTGTGCTGTAGTTGGATTGCTTCCTTCACCCGATGCATTCCTCAGTCAATTCAAAACCTAAATCCGGCCGCCACCGTGGTGCGCGGCCCGGGCACTGCTGATCCCTCGCAGGCTTAGTTGACGAATCGCCGCATGCGGACGTTCATCACCAGGCCCAAAGCCAAAAAAACAAAAGCTGTTGCCGACCCTCCGTAACTCATCAGGGGCAGCGGAATTCCGGTGACGGGCACATAGCCGATCACCATGGATGCGTTGACCAGGACGTGGAAGCCCAGAATCGCTGTGACTCCCATGACCACGAACATCCCGGCTTTGTCCTTCGCTTTCTGCGCGTTATCCACCAGCCGCAGAATCAAACCCATGTACAACAGCAAGACGACGCAAACTCCAATGAAACCCATCTCCTCGGCCAGCGCCGCCAGAATGAAATCCGAGTACCGGACGGGCACAAAGCCCAATTGGTTCTGGCTGCCTTTGCCGAAACCTTTGCCCCAAAAGCCTCCCGAGCCTACGGCAATTTCCGACTGCAAAACCTGGTAGCCGGCGCCGCGCTGGTCCTCCTCGGGGTGGAGGAAAGTCTCGATGCGCTGCTGCTGATACGGCTTCAGATGATGGCGCATGTTCAACCCGACCGGAATCAGCAGGCAGATCAGGACCACGCCCACCGCAGCATGCTTCCATTCAATGCCTGCGAGAAATGCTCCCACCAGTGCCGCGGGAACAAGCACCATGGCGGTGCCCAGATCCGGCTGCTTCAATATCAAGGCGACCGGGACGATGGTTAGAATCGCCACCTTCACCAGGTCCGTGAGCGTGAGGCGGTCGGTGCGCACTTCGCTGAAGTAACGTGCCAGCACAATGATTATAATCAACTTCATAAGCTCTGACACTTGTAAATTCACCACGCCCACGGCCAGCCAGCGTTTGGCGCCGGAGTGGGAATGGCCGATGGCCAGCACGATCAGGAGAGTGGCGATCCCGAACAAGTACAGCGCGGGTGCCTGGTCCAGCAGCGTGTGATAATCAATGCGCGATATCACGAACATCCCGATGATTCCGAGGCCAACCCACATCAACTGCTTCCACTGGATGCCTGCCATGCCACTGGCGTGTGTGGAGGAATAAATCTCCAGGACGCCGATGCCAGTGATGGCCGCGACGATCGCGAGCAAGGCCCAATCAAAATCCTGAACGTGCGGACGGTCTTTCATGGGCGTTGCGCTCCGACGGTTGCGATCAGCGGGCGCGGCGCGCCAGATCGATCGGGGCTTTCGGCATTGGCCTGCTGCTGTAAGCGGGCATTCTTCTTATCGTAGTAGGTTTTCACGACATCGCGGGCGATCGGGCCGGCCACTGCGCCGCCGTGTTCGCCGCCCTGGACCAGCACGGCAACCACAATTTCCGGATTCCGCCGCGGAGCATAGCCTACAAACCAGGCGTTGTCTTTGAATTCCTTTCGCCTGCCCAGGCGATTGCGCACATCGTAGCCGATTACCTGAGCGCTGCCGGACTTGCCGCAGAACTCGATGTTCTGGAGTTTGGCGCCAGCTGCGGTTCCACCCTCGTTGACCACCCCGTACATTCCCTGGGTCACTTTCTCGACCGTGTCTTCGGAAATGGAGATGTGATCCACGCGCGGGTTCGGGAAATTCTTCAGAAAATGTGGCTGAACCAGAATGCCTCCGCTGGCAACTCCCGCAATCATGCGCGCGAGCTGGAGTGGAGTGGTGGTCACAGCGCCCTGGCCCACTGACACGGAAATTGTCTCACCCGCGTACCACTTGCGGTGATAGACGCGCTGGGCCCATTCTTCGGACGGCACCAGTCCCGTCTCTTCGCTGGGAAGATCAATCCCTGTGCGATGGCCCAGGCCAAGAGCGTTAGCGTAGAAAGAGATTCGATCAATACCGAGCTGCTTGCCGACGTTGTAGAAATAAACGTCGCAGGACTGCACGATGGCTTTGTGGAAATCCACATCGCCGTGCCCGCCTTTGCCGAACGTATGGCACTTGAACACGCGGCCGTAAAACGTCGCGTAGCCGGGGCAATAGGCCCTCATGCTCTCAGGCGGCGCTTTGGTTTCGAGCATGGCTGTGGCCAACACGATCTTGAAAACTGACCCGGGGGCGAGCTGTGCCTGGATAGCGCGGTTCAACAACGGCGTTTCGGGATCGCCATTGAGTTTGTTCCATTCCTCCTGCGGAATGCGCACGGCAAAATCGTTGGGGTTGAATGTGGGGCGGCTCACGACTGCCAGGATGTCGCCCGTGCGCGGATCCATGGCCACCACGGAGCCTTCTTTGTCCGCCATGTCTGCTTCGGCGATGGCCTGCAAATCGTAGTCAATCGTGAGTTGAATGGGCTTTCCAGGGATGGCCTCGACATTGTCGAGCGTGCGCACCAGTTTGCCCACGCTGTTGACGACCACGCGCCGCATGCCGTCCGTACCCTCGAGCACATCGTTGTACCGCTTTTCCAGCCCTGCTTTCCCGACAATGTCACCGGGACGGTAGCGGCCTTCGCTGCGGTCCATGTCCTGCGGCGAGACTTCACCCACATAGCCAATCGAATTTGCCAGCATTTCCCCGTGTGGGTAACGGCGCCGCTGCACCAGCATCAACTCAAGCACCGGCAGGTCGGCGCGATGTGATTCGACGAACGCGATGTCGGCATAGGTGGCGACCGGCTTGATCACCACCGGCTGGAATTTTGGCTCGTTCTTAGCGGCTTCGAGTTGCTGCAGTATATCCTCGCGGCTGATGCCCAGACCCTCTTCGATTTGCGCCAGGCTTTTTTGAAGAGATTTCGGGTCGTCGCGCAGCAGAAGAATGCTGGAGGATGGATAGCTATCTACCAGAATGCGGCCTTCGCGGTCGAGCATTGGTCCACGAGGCGCAATGATGGGAATCGAGCGGACGCGGTTGCGTTCGGCGAGGTCGGCAAAGTGCCCCGACTGAACGACTTGCAGCTTCCAGAACCCCACCAATAGAAGGACGACGAAAATAACAGAGAGG
>JBGPZR010000389.1:0-2770 GCA_041493845.1 Terriglobia bacterium
GACATTTTTCTGGCGGATGCGCACCTCCAGGATTACATCACCATGCACCGGCAGTACATCCAGGGCGGGATGTATCACCAGATGATCAGTTACGGGGCGCGCGGGCCGGAAGCGGATGCGCGGAAGGCGCTGGGAGAGGCGACCGACTACATCTTTGCCGGCATCTGGTGGTCGTCCAGGCTTTCCTATCCGCAAGTGAAGAAGTTCAACGCGGACTATCAAGCGTTCACGGGCCATCCGCCGGATTCCTGGTATCCTGCAACGGCGTATGACGCCATGCGGGTCCTAGCGGTCGCCATTGAGCACGCCGGCAGCCTGGATAAGACGGCCATTCGCGATCAATTGCGGAAGGTGGAATTGAAGGACTCGCTCCTGCCCGGGCAGGTGCTGCACTTCGGAAAGAACGGCCAGGTCGACATCCCGTTTGTGATCGTTCAAAACAAGCCCGACAACATAGTGGACATTGTCTATCCGGCCGATGCCGCCACGGGGGATGCGATTGCACCCAAGCCTAAGGCCCACTGAGCGCGCCTGAAAAATGGGCGCCGCCGACCTGCTGAATCTGTTTATCGCCGCGCTTCTGCTGGCCGGAGTGTACGCGGCGATGTCAGTGGGCATGACGATCATTTACGGCGTGATGAAGATCGTGAACCTGGCCCACGCCGGATTCCTCATGCTCGGCGCCTATTTCGTGTATGAGGCTTACGACCGGTTCAAGATCGATCCACTCTTGGGCGTGCTCCTGGCATTTCCGATGTTTTTCTTTCTGGGGATGGGTGTGCACTGGCTCCTGGTCCGGCGGATTCCTACGTCCGACCAACCCACGCTGACCTCGTTGCTTCTGTTGTTCGGGCTCTGGCTCGTGCTGCAGAATCTTGGCTATCTGATCTGGGGCAATGCCGATCGCGCCATCCTCACGCCCCGGACGCTTTCCTCCTTCGAGATTGGGCCAATCAGCTTTCCCACGGTGCGGCTGGTAGTCTTTGGGGCGGCGGTGGTATCGCTTGTGGGACTGGAATTCGTTTTGCACAAGACCTGGTTTGGGCGATCCGTGCGAGCGTTGATGCAAAACAACGAGGCGGGGCAAATTGTGGGAGTGAATGTACAGAGGACGGCTCAAGTGGCATTCGGCGTTGGAATCGCCTTTGCCGGAGCAGCCGGGGGACTGCTGGCCATGCTGTACTCGTTCAGCCCGGATTTTGGCGCGCCCTTTCTATTGCGCGCGTTTGTGATCATCGTGCTGGGCGGGCTCGAGTCGTTTGCGGGCTTGGCCGTCGGTTCGCTGATCCTGGCGCTCGCGGAGACCTTCATCATTCTGGTGCTCCCGGCAAGTTACCAGCCGGCCGTTGCGTTTTCACTTCTGGTCGTCGCTCTAGTGGTGCTTCCGGAAGGAGTCGCCGGACTGTGGAACAAGAGGCGCCGGTGGGCGTGAAACAGGGCGGGGACGCCGGCAGGTCACTTCTTTCTCGATATGCTCCTGCGGTGGCGCCCCTCCTAGTGCTCGCGAGTCTCGCCGCGCTCCCACTGGCGAGCCCCGGCCCGAACACCGTCCGGTTGCTGTTCGTAACGCTCACCTTGGTGACGGCCAGTGTGGGATGGAACCTGCTCGGCGGTTTTGGAGGCCAGGTTTCATTCGGCTTCGCCGTGTTCTATGGGCTGGGGGCTTACACGGCGGCGCTTTCAATCAACGGTGGCATCCCTCCCGGCCTCGCCTTCCTACTGGGCGCGGCTGTAGCTGCGCTGGCATCGCTCCTGGTTGGCCTACCGACGTTTCGCCTGAAGGGCCCATACTTCGCGATTGCAACAATCGGGGTGAGCGAGGCCGTTCGAGTGGTGATGACAAATCTCCCATGGACGGGAGGAGCCAGCGGCTACCGCATCATCGAGAAGGGCCGCTTTTTTCAAATGCACCATTATTACACCGCACTGGCCCTTGCGGCTCTGGCTGTGGGCATCTCGACCCTGGTGCGGCGGTCGAAGCTCGGACTGGCGCTGATCGCGATCCGAGAGGATCAAGATGCCGCCTCGGATCTGGGTGTGAACCCGTTTGCCGCAAAACTGCTCGTCCATGCGCTTGCCGCCGCGCTTGCAGGGGCTGCCGGGGGCGTTTATGCGCGATATGCTGCGTTCATCGATCCCGACGGCGTGTTCGCATTTCGCAACGGGATTGCGATACTCTTGATGCCGATCATCGGTGGGGTCGGCACGATCTGGGGGCCCGTGATCGGTGCGTTTGTGTACGGCCTGATCCACGAGGAAGTGGTGGCCTACTTCCCGCAGGCCCACCTGCTCATCTTCGGGTCGCTCTTGATCTTGATTATTCTGTTCGAACCGGGAGGGGTGATGGGCCTGCTCCAAACATCGCTCCGCTTCATTCGCGCAAGGAGTTCCGTTGGCTCCCATTCTTAAGCTGGAGAGGCTGACACGATATTTTGCAGGGCTCGCCGCGGTCAAAGACGTGAGTTTTGAAATCGAGCCGGGCGGACTGGTCGGACTGATTGGGCCGAACGGCGCAGGCAAGACCACACTTCTGAGCCTTGTCGCCGGCTCGCTCAGCCCCACCTCCGGAAGGATTGAATTCGAGGGACGCAATCTCACGGGTGCGAAATCCTTCCAGGCTGTCCGGGCTGGCATCGCGCGAACGCACCAGATTCCGAAGCCATTCCGGAGTCTGACCGTACATGAGAATGTGGAAGTGGGACTGCGATTCGGGCGGCACGAGAGAGCGGCGAGCCACATGAAGAAAGCAGAGGAATTCCTGGACATGGTC
>JBGPZR010000178.1:0-5198 GCA_041493845.1 Terriglobia bacterium
AAACGCTTGCGATCGTCGGCGGGACCTTGATTGACGGCACCGGCAGCGAGCCCGTGCCGGATTCGGCAGTGGTGATCGAGAAGGGACACATTATTGCCGCGGGGCCGCGCGCGAAAGTGAAGATCCCGCGCGGCGCGACGAAAGTGGACGCCCGGGGGAAGACAATTCTCCCCGGCTTGTGGGACATGCACGCGCACTTCGAGCAGGTGGAGTGGGGCCCGATCTATCTCGCAGCCGGCGTGACGACAGTGCGCGATTGCGGCAATGAATTCGAATTCCTGGTCTCCGTGCGGGACGCGATTCAGAATGACCGCGGCCTGGGCCCGCGCTTGTTGCTGGCAGGGCTCGTGGATGGAAGCGGGCCGCTAACTCTGGGCGTCGAGGCGGTGGACACGCCCGAACAGGCCAAGTCATGGACGGACCGTTATCACGACGCGGGCTTCCAGCAGATCAAAATTTACAGCTCCGTCCAATTGGAAGAGATCAAGGTGATTGCTGAAGAAGCTCACCGGCTCGGCATGACTGTCACGGGACACGTTCCCCAGGGCGTGGATGCGTATCAAACGATTGAAGCGGGGCAGGATCAGATCAATCACATCCAGTACATCGCGAACATCATGCGGCCCGCGCTTCCCGCAGGTGCGACGCGAATGGACCGCCTGAGCGCACACGCGAATGTGAACCTTGATTCGCCCGAAGCGCAGAAGGCGCTCGCATTTCTGGTGGAGCACGGGACGGTGGTGGATCCGACGCTGGCGCTCGCTGAATTTTATACGGCCAGCACCGCGAAGCCTCCGGCCAGCTTCGAGCCGGGCGTAAACAAAGTGCCGCCCGAGCTTGCCGAGCAGCTTTCCGGAAGCGAGGCGCCTTCTCCGCTGACGGACATGCTCCAGAAAGTGTTCGACAAGGATGTAGCGATTGTGGGCGCGCTGCATCGCGCGGGGGTTCCGGTGGTGGCGGGAACGGATCAGACCGTGCCGGGCCACAGCCTGCACCGCGAGATTGAATTGTACGTGCAGGCCGGATTCAAGCCGATGGAAGCGATTCAGGCTGCCACGATTGTGCCGGCGCGCGCGATGGGGCTCGACAAGGAGCTCGGGACAGTAGAACCAGGGAAGCGCGCGGACCTGATCATCGTTAACGGCAATCCGCTGGAATCGATACAGAACATACGCAAGGTGGAATTCGTCGTCACCAACGGGACGATGTACAACTGCGCGGAGCTTTGGCGCAGCGTCGGATTCAAGCCGTAGCTGGCAACGCGCAGAACCAAATAGCTTTTAGCGAACCACATCGGAAGCAAAAACCAGGCGGATGCCGCGAGCTTCGAGGCGCGGAACTCCTTCGCGGAGCGCGCCGATTGTGGCGGGTTGCGGATGGCCGATGGCGATAGACCAGCCGTCGCGCAGGGCGTCGCGCGCGGCCAGATCGAGTTGCGCGAGAATCGCCTCGCGCGTGGGCGTGTCGTCGAGGAAAACTTTACGCGACGCGGCGCGGACGCCATCGCGCTCCGCCGTATCGTAGGCAACCGTCGCGGCGGTGGTGCGGCTATCAATGAAGAACAGACCGCGCTGCCGGAGCGCCGGCATCAGCGCTTGCATGAGCGCCGGGTCCGCGGTCGCGCGCGAGCCCTGGTGATTATTCACTCCAACAGCGTGCGGCACCGAATCGAGCATCCCCGCAAGTGCTTCGTCCACTTGCGCGGGCGTCATGCCCACATGCAATTCGATTTCCTCCGGCTTTGCGCCATCGCTTTCGGATTCCATCGGGAGATGGAGCAGGACTTGATCGCCACGGCGGAAAGCCTCTTCAGCGACTTCCGTCGAAAGCGGCAGATGAGGAATCACGGCAACGGTGAGCGGAAATGGAAGCGCGAGCAAAGTGTCGGCAGCCGCGCGGTCGTATCCAAAATCATCGAGGATGATGGCGAGCCGCGCATTCGCGGCGCCCGGTCTCGCGGGCGGGCGAGCGCGGGCTGCCAGTGGAGTGACCACGTGAATGGTGTGCGTCCGCGTTCCGTTGAACGCGTAATCGAAGCGCAGCACGCCGCCGGAAGAAGTCTCGACGATATCGAGCTTGTGGCGGCGAGCGATCTGATCGAGCCCGCGCGTCAGAGCGCTTGTCTGCGCCGGGTCGGTGAGGCTCACGTAAATATTGTCGGCGGGAAGCTGGCCAGTCGCTGCGGCTTGGAACGGCTGATGCTCGGGGCGAATCGTGATCTCTGATTTCCGCTGCGTCACTTTCACCGCGGCAGCGACGACTTCAGCCGTGATGGCGCGGAGTTCGGTCTTCGTCAGTGGTTTTTTTCCGCAACCAGTCAGAGTGAACAAAACGAGAGCAGCGAGACTTGCAAGAGAAACTGCTGCAAGTTTGGAAAAAGGAAATGCGCGGAAAAATTCAGCGAGGCCCAAAAAAATCTTGCGCAAAAATTCCAGCGGCGGGGTTGAGCGCCCGCGCGATCTTGTCACGATGGCTTAGGCAGCCTTTCGCGCCGGGATTACGCCCTGCAGAATATCGATGGCCTTCTTGATCACCGGGTCATCGGGCGAGACAACCTGGCCGGAAGGCTGGCTCTGTTCATTCAGCGCGGCGGCGGAATCGTCGGCCGAAGGACGCGCTTCTGTGTTGGGCACAACGCCATCCGTGGGAATTTCTTTTCCGGCGGGCGTGTAGTAATTCGCAACGGTCAGGATCAGAGCTGCGCCGTCGTCAAGCTGAATCAGCTTCTGCATCGCAGCCGTACCATAGGTGCGCTCGCCGACCGTGCTGCCGCGCTTATTATCCGCGATGCCGGCGGCGACGATTTCCGCAGCCCCTGCCGTGCCGTTTCCGATGAGCACAGTCATCGGCTGAGTCCAAGCGACTTTCGATGGGTCCGCGGAATAGACGACGGGCGTGATGGTCTGTCCCTTGAGCGTCGCGATCGTGCCGCTTGAAACGAAAAGCTGCGCGGTGGAAATTCCTTCCTGGATGTCGCCGGTAGCGCAATCGCGCAGATCGAGAATTAATTTGTGCGCGCCCTGATGCTCCGCCTGCGCCAGCTTGTCGCGAATCTGTTTTGCAGTCCCCGGGCTGAAGCTGCGGACATGGAGATAATCGATGTCGCCCTCTAACTTGTCTTCGAGCAGCTTCGGCGGCGCGAGCTTCGCAAGCCGCAATTCCATTTCCTGAGGTTCCGCTTTGCCGCGACGGATCACGGAGAGCTTCACGACCGAGTCCGGCTCACCGGTGAGCAGGAGGTGCGCCTGGTCAATGGCCATCTGGCTGGTGGTGAATCCTGAGATTTTCTCCAGGACGTCGCCAATGTGCAGGCCGATCTTTTGCGCGGGGCTATCCGGCAGGACGCCGATCACGGCGACAAATCCGAAGCGCTTGGTGAGGGCCAGGCCGGCCTCGCCCTTGGCATTCGTTGCGCTTCTCTCTTTGTAATCTTTGTATTCGAGCGGGCTCATGTAGGCGGACTGGGGATCGAGCGAATCGAGCAGGCCATGGAGGGCGCCGCTGGTCACCTGGCGCATGTTGGGATCGTCCACATACTGGGTCTGAATTTTATCGAGGACCTCGCTGTACACCGTCAGCGCGCGGTACGCTTTGTCATCCGAGGAGTGGCCCAGGACGTAGCCGGTTGTGACATAAGCAATCACCAGGACCGACAACGCGACTACGATTTTTTTCGCCAAAGAGCTCATGCGGTTTTCCTTTGCCCCATCCCAAGATCATTCGACGCTGCAACGCCCGCGGGCGTTTCCAGCCGGTACCGCGCTCGAATCAACCATTGTAGCACCGGCCGCGAGTGATTAGACGGTCTTGGTGTCGCATTGGTTTGTGATGAGTGACGTGTGAATCGTGAGTCGTGATTTGTGATTCGTGAACGGCAAGAACCATTCGACGACCCCCGGAAATAGTTGCGATTAGAACTGGACGCTCTCCTTTGTTTTCTATAAGTTACAGCGATTTCTATTCGCACTCTGTTTCGATTAGAATGCTCTCCGTCTGGGCGTAAAACCGCCAGTTTACCGAACGTAGTGTCTGCCCCATGGGTTTCGTCGCGCCCGTCATCTGACAGCACTCCTAATTTAACATCGCACGTCGAAACGCAGAGTGCAATGGTACGGGGCTGTGGATGTCTGAGGAAAAAATCAAAAGCGCGGTTAACCACAGATGAACACAGATAAACACAGATGGAAACTGGTGAGATAACAACGAACCTCGGGATGCGCCGATGAAGCAGGATGACGAAGGCTTTGCGCCGGCTCACGGTGAAAACCAATCGGGGAAGATCAGCTCGATGAGGCCGGGAACCCAGTAGGAATAAAATCGGTCATCGCAGATTTTGTACTTTCCGTACTTCTTCCTGGCATGGTTGCCCCAGTGGGGCTGGGTGCCGTCGAGGTCGGTAAATCCGTACTCGCGGGCCAGCGCCCAAGAACTGAAGACACGTCCGCTCTTCTTTTTCACCTTCGGATCTGCCGCAAGCGCTACCACGGCCCGGCCGATGTACCTGGGCGATTCTGACACCATGAAATCGTGGGGACTGTCATTCTGATCCTTGGAGTTCAGATTCGCGTCCTTCTTTTTGCCGACGTCCTTCCAATTGGTCTCGCTGACTCCAAAATGGTCGAGTACCGCTTCCGAACGCAAAAAGCCCGGAGTCAACGCCACCGAAACAATGTCACGTTTGCGCAACTCGCGTGCCATGGCGAAGGCCAGCCGTATGACGGAAATCTTCACCAAGTCATAAAAAATGTTGCCGCGGTAGTAAAAAGCATCCCCATCTGTAATTTCAAAAATAATTCCCCCGCGCCGGCCCAGCATCAGCGGAACGGTGTAGTGGGAAGTGATGATGTGCGAATGGATTGCCTGCTTCAGCATTCGCAGGCCGTTATCGAGGTTGACCTTCCAGAACGGCTTGCCGAATTCCGTGAGCGCGTCGCCGCCCCACACGTCGTTGACCAGAATGTCCAGTCCCTTGTGCCGCCGTTTGATGAGGGCGACCAGTTTTTTTACGTCCGCAGGAATGGTGTGATCCACTCTGACGGCAATGCCGCGGCCGCCGGCGGCGGCGACCAGTTCAGCGGTTTCTTCGATGGTTTCAGGCCGGCCGGGTGTGGGGGGCCGTCCCCCGGTGCGTCGGCGGGTTCGTTTCCGCGTACTTCGGCCGGTGCAGTAAACAGTGGCACCCGCCTCGCCCAGTGCGA
>JBGPZR010000038.1:0-10780 GCA_041493845.1 Terriglobia bacterium
CGCGCTCATCGAGTTCGACAGTGTGGCGCAGGCAATCGCGGCATATGAGAGCAATGCATACAACGCCGCGTTGCGCGCACTCGAAGGCTCGGTGGAGCGGGACATGCGCATTGTCGAGGGCATTACTTGATGTTTAATCTCAAATCTCCACGAGGGCACGCCAGCGTCGCATCGTGTAATCTTGCGGCGCGGTCATTTACAGTTCACTTTTCTTTTTTTGCGGGCTTGCCTTGGCGCCGCCTGGCACCGCGGGCAAAAGTAGCTGCTGCGGCCCGCGACAATCACTCGGCGTATCACCGCGCTGCACCGAAAGCATTTTTTCCCTTCGCGCATATAGACGCGGTGGCGCAATTGAAATTCTCCCCGTTCGCCGTTTGAATCCACATAATCCGACACCGACGATCCGCGCAGCCGAATCGCTTCTTTGAGCACCTGCTGAACAGTGCGGAAAAGCCGGTGAAGTTCCTCGTCCTTCAGTTTCTCGCCGAGACGCATGGGATGAATCCGCGCGCGCCAGAGACTTTCGTCCGTGTAGATATTGCCGATGCCGCGCAAAACGTGCTGATCGAGGAGAAGGGCTTTGATGCGTGCGCGGCGCGAGCGAATGCTGGCTTGAAATTCTTTCTCGCTTGCTTCGAGTGGATCAAGACCGAATTGCGCGAGAACGGTTTCGCGCGCGCCATTCGCAAGAATCCGAATTCGTCCGAAGCGACGAATGTCCGTGTAGCGCAGCTCGCGGCCATCATCGAGAGCGAAAAACATGTGAGTATGCGGAGCAACGCGGGCGTCAGGGGGACACGTCACAATCTGCCCCGTCATGCCGAGGTGAACCTGAAGAGAGAACTGCGCGCCGGTGGCATTCGGGCGCTCGAGATCCAGCAGGAGAAACTTGCCGAAGCGACGTACACCGGCGATCCGGCAGCCCGGCAATTCCCGCTCGATGGCCGCAGGATCATCGATGAAATCTGTTTTCCCCAGGCGCACGCCGAGGATGCGCCTACCCGGCAGCACCGCTTGCAATCCGCGGGCGATGGTCTCGACTTCTGGCAGTTCCGGCACTTTCTCTCGCGTACAAATTAGCACAGACGTGTATGCCGTGCTCAGCACGGTCGGCTCGCCGCTGTGGTACACTCCGCCGGTTTGAAACACAAGTTTCAACGGAGGTCTCCGATGCGCCGGCTCCTGATTTTGTTTGTTCTGCTTCTTGCGGCACCCGCGTGGGCACAGACCATCGCAATTCGCGCCGGCAACGTGATTGATCCGTCAAAAGGGACGGTCGCGAAGAACCAGATCATTCTCGTCAAAGACGGGAAGATCGCGGAGGTGGGGCCGGGCGTCGCGATTCCGTCAGGCGCGCAGGTGGTGGACCTCTCGAATGAGTGGGTGATGCCGGGGATCATGGACGCGCACACGCACGTCACGTTTGTGGAAGCGGGCCACGGCATTCCTCTAGAGGAAGATTATCTTCTGAACGGCAAAGGGACGCGCACGCTCCAGGGCCTGCGCATTTCGCAGGCTCTGTTGAACGGCGGGATCACCACGGTGCGCGACGTCGGCAACGAGGGCAACTATGCTTCGGTGGATCTCCGCAACGCGATCAACAAAGGCTGGTTTGCCGGGCCCACCATCCTGACTTCGGGAAAAATCATCGCGGCATTCGGCGGGCAAGCAAAACACATGCCGCCGGACATCGGGCCATTCTGGCGCTTCGAATACATGGATGCAGACGGCCCGGAAGAAATCCGCAAAGCCATCCGCGAAAATATTTTCTACGGCGCCGACCTGATCAAGCTCGTGGCGGACAACGGACCCTACCATTACTCGGAAGAGGAAATCCGCGCCGCGGCATATGAAACACATCATGCCAATCGCGCCCTGGCCGTACACGTGCTCGGCGGCGAGGCTGCGCGCAACGTGATTCTGGGCGGCGCAGATTCCATCGAACACGGCTGGGATCTCGATGACGATTTGCTCCGCCTGATGAAAGAGAAAGGCACCTACCTTGCCGGAACCGATTTTCCCAGCGCGCACCTGGAAGCGGCCGAATACAAGAACGCAAAGAAGAGAGCCGCGGACGTTCTCGACCGGCTGGCGCGCGCTTACAAAATCGGCGTCAAGATGGCATTTTCCACCGATGCTGTTTTCGATTTGCCGGGTAAAACGCGCGCGGACATGACCTGGGATTATCTGGCGGTCTGGCGCGCGGCGGGAGTGCCGGCGGCGGAAATTCTGAAAGCCATGACAACGAATTGCGCCGAACTGCTCCGCATCCAGAATGAGCGAGGCGCGATCGCTGCCGGCCAGTATGGCGACATCGTGGCCATGCCGGAAAGCCCGCTCGACAACGTGGAATCGCTGCGCAACATTAATTTTGTGATGAAGAACGGCGCGATTGTCCGAACCCCGAAATAGATCCAGTACGCGAACGATGCCGACGGTCGTCGAGACCCCAGACATTGCCGGCGCGGGACGCATAGAAAATCGCAAAAAGTAAAAGCAGGGGGATGTGGTCGAGGTTTGCCCCGAAATATTTCCAGAGCGGCGCGCCGTGGCCAGGCGCGTACCAGGTGGAGAGCGCGAGCGCGATCATAAAGATTGCTCCACCCACCGATGCCGGGCGGACCAGCAGGCCAAGTACCAGGCTCAGCCCGATCGCCAGCTCGCCCCACGCTATCATGCGCGCACAAAGTACCGGATGAACCAGCACAAACTTCACCAGAAATATTTTGTAAAATCCAACGGCGGTTCCTTCGTCCACAAACTGATGGATCCAGACTTCGAAGCCGCCGTAGGCCCACGCCGGGCTCGCGATTTTATATTCGGCGAAAAATAGAAAAATGATTCCCGTCGCGATGCGAACAGCAGCGATGGTTTTGGCTCCGATTGCCTGCGCGCGATCCATTATTTTTGCGCCGGCGGCAGAATGGCAAACACGCGCGCAGGGCCGCCCGAGCCGCCTTCGAGTTTGATCGGCGCGGCGATCAGAAACGCGCCCATTTCAGGAAGCGAGTCCATGTGCGCCAGGTTTTCGAGATTGTAGAGGCCCGCGGGCAAATCTACGCGGTGAACTTCGAAATTCTTCGATGCGCCGTAATCAATGCTCAGCGTATCGATTCCCAGGCCGACAGCGCCGCGCTCAATCAGCAGCTTCGCCGCCTCGACGGAAAATCCCGGGAAATGCATCACGCCCGCCGCATCCATATTGCGATAACGCGCCTGATCGGGCCAGCGAGTGGCGCCCCATCCCGTTCGCAACAGCACAATCGAGCCCGGCGCAATTCGCCCGTGCTGCGCTTCCCATTTTTCTACACGCGTCACCTTCAACCGGTAGTCCGCATCCTTCGCTGCGTCCTCGCGTACATCCAGGACCACCGCCGGGCCGAAGAAATGCGCCTCCGGAATTTTATCCAGTGGAATATTCCCTGGAGGAAAATGCGCTGGCGCGTCCATATGCGTCCCGTAATGCTCGAGCATCCAGAAGCTGCGCGTGAAGTAGCCGTTTTTTTCTACTGTGGCGTTCACCTTGGCTTCAAACACGCGATCGTCGCCGGGCCAGGCCGGCAACTTTTCGTTCAAAGCGTAGGTCATGTCTACGACCAAAGTTTTGCCGCTGGGAATTCCATCAAGCCACGCGTCGCGCGGCGCTGCCTTGCGTTGCTGAGCAACCAACGATGCGCCAGAATGCATCACTGCCAGCGCAAACACCGTGCAGCCCAGCGCAGGGATCAAAAAGAACGCATTTGCTCTCCGCATCAGAAATTTCTCCTTCCGCATTCGGCACGAACTCCGCACACAATTCATTGCGTTTCGAAATTTGGATTTCAGGAAAACTCTTCGGACAGTCCGCACGATGGTTCTCAGGGAAGAGGAATTCCGGGCGAGGCGACAATGCCCGCCATCCGAAGAATCTCAGAATACTCTTCTTCGGTCAGCGGGCAAATTGTAAGCCGCGTGTTCTTAAGGAATTTGATTTTTCGCAGCGCGCGATTTTCGCGCAACTCCGCGAGCGGCACCTGGCGCGGCAGCCGCTCAATCGCGCGCAAATCCATCACCAGTTTTTTCTCGTCAGGCTGGTGCGGGTCCGGGTATGGGTCGCGGCTCACTTCCGCCAGGGCGTACAACGCATGCTCAGCCTTCCCGTGATAAAGCAGCGTGCGGTCGCCTTTGTGGACTTGCTTCAACTGGCGCATGGCGTCGGGGCGGCTACCGGCGTGGCGCCACATCTCCTTGCCCTTAACGAAAAGGGTGTCCCAGTGATAGATCCGCGGGTCGACAGCCAGCAGCCAGCGCCTTGGTTTGGAAGGGGTTTGCGTCATCCGTCAAATGAAACAATACCGGGCGCACTATACACGGAAGGGAAAAAAAGTGGACAACTTTGTGGGCAGAATGTTCGCGCGCGTGCGGGAAATTGCACAGGGCCGGCCGCCGCCGGGTCAGCCAATATCGACGAAAATGTCGTCGCCGCGCACCTCGACGGGGTAGGTTTCAACGCCTACGGCCGGGTTCGTCACCAACTTGCCGGTCGTGACGTCGTACTGCCAGCCGTGCCAGGGGCAGGTGACGACTTGCCCTTTGAGGTCGCCCTCCCCAAGCGGGCCGCCGCGATGGAGGCATACATTATTGATTACAAACAGCTTACCTCCAACATTAGCCAGCGCGACGGTCTTGCCATCCAGTTGAAATTCGCGGATCGTCCCCGGCGGAACCTCGTCCTTCTTTGCGGCGCGCACAAAAGCCATTCGTTCTTCCTTCCTACAGCCTATCGTGGCTGAGGGGTCTGAGCGACCATCACGCCACTCTTGAAATCCTCGACCATGCCTGCATTTAGCCGCACTTCTGTCGGCCGCTTGGCCAGGGTCATTTGGTCAATCTTGTCCTGGAGTTTCAGCAGAGCGTAGAAAAGCCCTTCGGGCCGCGGCGGGCACCCGACCACATAGACGTCCACCGGCACGATGCGGTCCACGCCCTGCAGCACGGAATACACATTGAACGGGCCGCCGACGCTCGAGCACGCACCCATCGAAATGCACCACTTCGGCTCCGGCATCTGGTCCCACACGCGCTTCAGCACCGGCGACATCTTCAGCGTCACCGTGCCGGCGACGATCATCAGATCCGCCTGGCGCGGCGACGGACGAAAAACCTCCGCGCCAAATCGCGCGATGTCGAAGCGCGAAGTGGTGGAAGCAATCATCTCGATGGCGCAGCACGCCAGGCCGAATGTCAGCGGCCAGATGGCGCTCTTGCGCGCCCAGTTGAAGACGTAGTCCACCGTCGAGAGCACGTAACTTCGTTCGAAGCGATTGTCGATAACGCCCATAACCGTATTCTACCCCGAAAGACCGGCGAGTATAACCACGCGCCTCCGCAGAGTCAAACGCACGGCGTTAACCACAGATGAACACAGATGGACACTGATAAGAGAGCAAAACGAGACCCGTTCGGACGCTACTTCGCCACTCGGCCGGCCGGAGCCGGAGACGGGAGGTTATTTTTGGCTCAGAAGAAACAGGTCGGCCTGGCCGCCGGGGCGGGCGTACACGATCGTGGAGAGGTCGCGCGAAAAGTCGTAAGCATTGCCACCCGCGAGAAGGGGGAAAGCGAAGGGAAGCTTTAGCGCTACTTGAGTTGGGCCGATGAGTTTGCCGTCGCGCCAGGGTTGGCGGTAAATTGTAACTTCGGACCGCGACGGGACCGCGTACAAGAAGGAGTTGCCCTCGCGAGCAAATGCTATGCCGAAGGTCACCACGCCGGGCAACAACGAGATGCACTTTTTATCTGAGAGAGAGATTTCGCTAATGCCACCTTTCTCCCCTAAAACCACAGTAAGGAGATATTGCCCCCCGGGAGCAACATCGAAAACATGGCCACAACCCTCCGCGAGTAACTCCGGGTTCGAACCGTCCACGTTCTCTCTCCAAACGGTGGTCTTTGAGGTCCCCTGGTTGAAGCTGTTCAGGTAAATAGATTTCTGATCAGCGCTCCAAAGCAAAGCTTGGATGCCCCCAGCGTTCCAGGGAATCTGGTGGAGCCCGCTACCATCGGCCGCCACCGCATAAGCTTTGTCTGTTGCGCCATTCTCTTCCTCCATGAAAAAAAGGTGAAAATTGTCAGGAGCCCAGAATCCCGTTCCCAGGGATCTCGAAGTGGCGAGTTTCACTTTGTTGCTGCCGTCAATGTTCGACACCCAAAGCTCGGTGCGATCCTTTGCTGGAGCTGTGATGTACATCACGCGCTTTCCATCGGGCGAGACCACAGGCTGGGTCGCATTCTCCGAAGCGATATCCGTGGATTGCCTGGAATGCACATTGTAAGAGGTCAAAAGCCCGGAGGACTTGCCATTCACGAAGTAAATCCCTTTTCCTCCAGGATCAGGCATGGACGAGAAATCCGGTCCTGTTCCGAAAGTAACCTGCGTGAGCGCCTTGTCACCCAATCCGTACTTCCAAATGTTGGTCAGCCCATTCACCGTGCGGCTAAGGAGTAGTGACTTTCCCGGCTCGGCCCAGACGACTTCAGGCTGGTTGGCTGGTATCTCACCCAGTTCCACTGCCGTGCTCCTGGACGGATCCACTTCGTAGGCGGGAAATCTATCGCGGGAGACGGAAATTGGGCTTGAAGTCAGCACAAGCAGGTGGTTGCCAGTGGGAAACGGGAGAATCCACGCGGGCGGAAGGGCCTTTGCATCGAAGCTGTACACTTGCTCTTCACCCAATCCGGATTTATCCGCGCGGAAGATTCCTCGCTTACCGCCCTTGAGGTAGTAGATCGATCCGCCGTCCGGAGAAGGGGCGAGAGAATAGCCAGACGCCGCACGTCTTGGATTTCCTCCCAGAGTCGGCACGGCCCAACTCTGGCCGCGTCCGAGCTGCTCCTCATAGTAGATTTCGCTGCCGTCGGGGGAGAAGCAGTCCACGAACTTGTCGCGCTCGTCGTTCGTAAGCTGGAGCGGGTCGCCGCCCGAGGTGAGCATGACGAACACCTGAGCGACGCCCCGTACCGGCGAGGCGAATGCCACGGTGTGCCCGTCGGGAGAAAGCCTTGCACCGTCGATTGGTTTGTTCCAATGGCTGATTTGGGTAATCTTCGCGGGGCCGCTGGGCGCGTTGGAAGCGCTCCTGAACCGATACGCAATGAATGCGGCAGCCAGGAGCAGAATGCCCGCTGCCGCAGCGATATATTTCTTGCGCGCAGTTTTCACTGAAGGCTGGACGGCAGGAACGGAGGCCGAACTGCCCGCGGCCTCTGGTGCAAGATCCTGAACCGCCCTGGTTCCCGTTGAGGAGATTCGGCCGGAGTCGGTATCCCGTCGCAGGCGCTTCAAGTCGGTGCGGATGTCGGAAGCGGACTGATAGCGCAGGTCACGATCCTTTTCGAGCGCCTTGTTGATAATGTCTTCGAGCTTCGAGGGAAGATCCGGGTTCAACCGCACCGGGGTTACGGGCGTTCGATTCAAAATCGCGTCGGTAATCACACCGGATGTTTCGCCCCGAAACGGAAGTGCGCCGGTGGCCATTTCGTAGAGGACCACGCCAAACGAAAACAGATCGGTGCGAGCGTCGAGTTCCTTCCCCCGAACCTGCTCGGGCGACATATAAGCGACTGTGCCCACTGCAGCGCCCGGGCTCGTGAGGTCTTGCACGCTCACTCCCGCCGTCTTCTGCGCCGAGTGGGCCGCATCCTGCGTCACCGTATGGACTGCGGCTCGGCGAATCTGCTTGGCGAGCCCGAAGTCCAGAATCTTGGCGTGGCCGCGCTCGGTGACGAAAATGTTGGCTGGCTTGATGTCGCGGTGAACGATTCCCTTGCTGTGGGCGGCTTCGAGCGCGTCCGCAATCTCGACGCTGAGATCGAGGAGCAATTCCAAATCCATGGGACGTCCTGCGATGCGATGCTTCAAAGTCGCCCCATCGAGGAATTCCATCGCCAGATAGGTCTGCCCATTCTCTTCGCCAATTTCGTAAATCGTGCAGATGTTCGGATGGTTCAGCGCCGAGGCGGCTCGTGCCTCCCGCCGGAATCGTTCGAGGGCCTGCAGGTCTTTGGCCAATTCATCGGGAAGAAACTTCAGCGCAACGTGCCGGCCAAGATTCGTATCCTCAGCCTTGTAGACGACGCCCATTCCGCCGCCACCAAGTTTTTCGATGATGCGGTAGTGAGAGATTGTGCGGCCGATGGGCGACTGGGATTCCGGCATGGATGGCGCTCATCTTAGGCTGCGTGGCGGGGCAAGTCAACGCGACTCAGCAGAGTCAAACGCGAGTCGTTAACCACAGATGAACACAGATTGACACAGATAAACGCTGATAGAAGAAGAACCCAAGACTGGTTTCCGAGAAAAAGAAAAAACTGTTTGCCAGAGGAGAGTTTCGGGTTCGCCCTATCCTCGATCTGTGTTCATCTGTGTTTATCTGTGGTTGCAATTTCCTGCTTGGCGCCGTGGATGAGGAGGGCGCCGAGGGCGCGGAAGGCGGCGAGCTGGGCGGCGTCGCGGAACCAGCGGCCGGTGTACACGTCGGGATTGGGCGTGGGGTCGGGGATGAGGCATTGCGCGACGCTCGAGAAGCCGGCGTGGCGAAAGAGCTGCGCCCATTCGTCGGCGGAAAGCAGATGCGTGGGGACGGCGAGCTGCGCGCCCCACTGGTGGCAGTGCGGATTGTCGCGGTAGTAGTTGATGAGGATCCAGGCGGAGCCGCCTTCGGCGAGCACGCGGAAGATTTCGCGGATGCCTTTGGCGGGGTCGGGCCAGTAGTAGGACGACTCCACGGAAATCGCTTTGTGGAAGAAATTCGCTTCCCAGGGAATTTCGTTTACTTCACCGACGACGAAAACAAGATTCGTGAAATCGACGCTGGCGAGGCGGGCGTGATGAATCATCTCGTCGGAGATGTCCATGCCGACGACGCGGCCTTCGGGGACGCGCTGGGCGAGGATGCGCGAAAGCCAGCCCGCGCCACAGCCGACGTCGAGAATATTGTCGGTGGGCGTGATGTGCATCAGGTCGAGCACGGGGCGGGTGATGGGCCAGTGGTCGTGCTCCATGGATTCGCCCTTGCCGGAGTCGGCCCAGCGATTGAATTCTTCGCGGAGTTGATTTTGTGGCTTGGCTTCAGGCATAGGGTCGGTGCTCCGGGTCATTTGTCACGTGCATGGCGATCAATGGTCGCGGCGATACGTTTTTTCGCCGGCCTCGATGCGCGTGTGGAGGCGATTGCCGGGCGGCGGAAGTGGGCAGGTGGTGTTGGGATTGTAGGCGCAAGGAGGATTGTAGGCCTCGTTGAAATCGAGGACGACGTTGCCGTCCTTCGGCGCGTCGGTATCGAGGAAGCGCGAAGCCGCATAGGTTTCTTTGCCGCTGGTCAAATCGCGAATCACGAATTCCACGCCAGTCGGGTGATCCGGCTGGTCGTACTGGCCTTCGAGACGGAATTCCTGGCCGTGCAGCGTGAAGACGGCGTAGCCGGAAATCGGAAGCGCGAGCGAATCGCCGGCGAGATTTTGAATGGGAACTTGTTTGGGCTGGTCGTAGGCGACGAAGCGAGCCACCACGCGATAGGACTCGTCAACCGGAAACCAGGAGAGGCCGTGAAAATCGCGGCGCAGCGCGCTCGCGGGGTCGCGAAGGCGGATGGCGTAGCGGTCGCCGCTCGCGTGCACCCACAAGGTGAGTGAGCCGAGCATCAGGCGATCATCGCGCGAGTCGGGGCGAAGCTCGGCGGTGCCGACAGGTTTGCCGTTCATGGTGACGGCGACGCCGGGCTTGATGTGTGCGATGGTCTTTCCTGCATGGAATTCGAAGAATCCGGCGTCGGCGGGCGCGGAGTCGGGGAGCACAATGTCGTTCGTGGGATCGGAGCCGAATTTGTTTTCGCCTTCGTGCAGCCAGAAAAGACCGGAGATCGTGAGCCAGCCGTGGTCGGATTTCAGGTCCGCTTCATATTCCTGGCGCCATTTCTCGACGGAGGCGCGATACGCAGCGGCTTCATCGGCGCCTGCCGCCCGATGCGGCGCGCCATTCGCGCCCGCGATGTACGGCCGAGCGGCCATTGCGAGCGAGAGGACGAGCGCGAGCGCCGCGACAGTGCGCAGAAATATTTTTGGAAATTTGGGGCGAACGGAGTCGAACATAGCCGGCAGCGGGGCCTCAGTCTGAGGCTGCAGACTTCGCCTGTGGCTCTACGTTTATGGGGGGCGCGGCGACCGGAGCGGGAGCCTGGCCCTCCACTTTCGACAGGAGCTGGGCGAATTTCTGCTCGCGGTCTTTCTGGTCGAAGCCCTGATAAATTTCGGCGATTTGCGTGGCGTTCATGGAGCAGAACTTGGGTCCGCACATCGAGCAGAATTTCGCTTCTTTGTAGAAGTCGTCGGGCAAAGTTTCGTCGTGCATGGAGCGCGCGGTTTCCGGATCGAGCGAGAGCTCGAACTGTTTGTTCCAATCGAAGAGGAAGCGCGCGTAGCTGAGCGCGTCGTCGCGATCGCGCGCGCCGGGACGGTGGCGTGCAACGTCGGCGGCGTGGGCGGCGATTTTGTAGGCGATCACACCCTGGCGAACGTCGTCCGCATTCGGCAGGCCCAGGTGCTCCTTCGGCGTGACGTAGCAGAGCATGGAAGCGCCGTGCCAGCCGATCATGGCCGCGCCGATGGCGCTGGTGATGTGGTCGTACCCGGGAGCGATGTCGGTGACCAGCGGGCCGAGCGTGTAGAAAGGCGCTTCGTAGCACAGCTCGTTTTCTTTTTTCACCTGCAGCTCGATCTGATCGAGCGGGATGTGCCCGGGGCC
>JBGPZR010000330.1:0-3300 GCA_041493845.1 Terriglobia bacterium
CGCTTCGCATCCGCGTCTCTCACCGGCCCGGCAAAAAATCCTTGGAATGAAGGCTGCTGGACCTGCGGGTCATCGAGCGGCTCAGGCGCGATTGTATCGGCCGCGCTCGCGGCATTTGCAATCGGCACCGAGACCTGGGGCTCGATCATCTGCCCCTCGGCCTACTGCGGCATCTCTGGTTTGCGGCCCACGTTCGGGCGCGTGAGCCGCTACGGCGCGATGGCGCTCGCATACTCACTTGATAAAATCGGTCCGATGGGCCGCACCGCTGATGATTGCGCTCTGATTCTTTCCGCCATCGCCGGTCACGATGCGCTCGACCGCAGTTCCCTACCGCCCGCCGAAGCGTCGTTTTCATTTTCGATGGCAGAATCCTCGCCGTTGAAAATCGGCGTGCTCACTAACGCATGGGACAAACCGGACCCGGAAATCAAGGCTGCTGTTGAAACGGCAATCGCCGTCCTCAAACAACACGGTGCAAACATTTCCGACGCCAAGCTGCCGGAAGGACCATACGAAGCCGCTGCCGGCCTAATTGTTGGGGTTGAAGGTGCGGCTGCGTTCCGTTCGCTGATTGAATCGGGGAGGGTCGCCGAACTGGTGGATCCCCTGGGACAAATCGGCGGATATCTCAACGAACAACTTTCTGCCTCGGACTACATGCGGGCACTGCAAATTCGCGGCATCTTCCAGAAAAAGGTGGACGCCCTCTTCGATGAATTCGATGTCCTGGCCGCGGCTTCGCTCCCCATCGCGGCGACCACGCTGGAAACAAATCTCGAAACCGACCTGACGTTTTCCGACCCGCTTGGCGGGATCGGCAATCTCTGCGGCCTGCCCGCGATCAGCGTGCCGTGCGGGTTCACGTCGAAGACGCTCCCGATCGGCATCCAGTTTATTGGCCGCGTCCGGAATGACCGCGCGGTGGTGGCGGCTGCTTCCCTCTTCCAGCGCAACACCGATTGGCACACCCGGCGGCCGCCTATCGCATAGCGCCGGCGCCGAGCGAAGCTCGCTGCTTCGCGACTCAAGCAGGAGATTCTCCTCGGAATTTCTCTGCGCACTCGGCGTCTCTGCGGTGAATGCATTCTCGGTTTGCTTTGCTGTGACGACCATGTCATCGATTCCTCCATCGTCCAAGCCACGCCTCCCGGGCAGAATGGCAAATTGCTGAATCGGTGAGGGTCGGATAGAATCCACGTTTGAGTCACCCTCCACATTCGATGTCACTCCTTGACGCTTTGAACGAACGGCAGCGCGAAGCGGTGCTCGCGACCGAAGGTCCCGTGCTCGTGCTCGCCGGCGCCGGAACGGGCAAGACGCGCGTGATCACCTATCGCGTCGCGCATCTAATAGAAACCGGCGTGCCCGGAAACGCGATCCTGGCCGTCACATTCACCAATAAAGCCGCCGACGTCATGAAGGAGCGCATCGGCGATCTGCTGCGTGCAAGCGGACGGGGCGCTTCGGATGTCTGGGTGTCCACATTTCATTCCTTCTGTGCGCGCCTGCTGCGCCGAGAAGCAGTCCATGCTGGCCTGCCGCGCGATTTCGCCATCTATGATGACGACGACCAGACCGCGGCCGTCAAGCGCACGCTGCTGCAACTCGATCTCTCCGCCGAGGACTACCCGCCGCGAACAGTTCGCGCTCAGATCAGCCACGCAAAAAATCATGGGATCACGGCGGATCAAATGGAAGCGGACGCGGCAAGAATGCAAGACCAATCGCGCCGAACGGTCTCAACGATTTTTCGCGCCTACAACGAGATGCTTCGCAAGGCCAGCGCGCTCGATTTCGATGACCTGCTCCTGCGTGCTGTCGAGCTGCTGAGGGAGCACGAAGACGTCCGCGCGGCGTGGAGCACGCGATTTCAATATCTGATGGTGGACGAATTTCAGGATACGAATCGCGCGCAGGAGGAACTGGTGCGGCTTCTCGCCGGCGCCCGCAAAAACGTCTGCGTTGTCGGCGACGAAGATCAATCCATATACGGCTGGCGCGGAGCCCGCGCGGGAAACCTGAAGCGTTTTACCGAGGATTTTTCCGGCGCGAAGATTATTCGCCTCGAAGAAAACTACCGCTCCACGCAGACCATCCTCGATGCGGCCGCCGCCGTGGTCCGCAACAACTCTGACCGCCTGGGAAAAACCTTGCAGGCGACGCTGGGCACTGGCCGCCCACTTCGTTTTTTCGAAGCCCCGGATGCCATGGCCGAAGCAGAATTTATTTCCGGCGAGCTTTCCTCGCTCGTGCGCACCAATCCGGATGCCCGCATCGCAGTTCTCTACCGCACCGGCGCACAATCACGTTCGTTCGAAGAAGTGCTGCGGCGTCTGGGCATTCGTTACCGTGTCGTCGGAGGCTTCAGTTTCTACGAGCGCGCCGAAGTGCGCAACGCGCTCGCGTACGTCCGCCTGCTCTTTCATCCCGAAGACAATATCGCGCTCCTGCGCGTTCTGAATGTTCCCCCGCGCGGCATTGGAGCGGCGACCGTCGCCGCGCTCGAGGCGCGCGCCAAGCAGACGGGTAAATCGCTGTGGGACGTAATTCGCGCGAGTGAATTCACTGCCGGCAAGAAATCCAGTGGAGCCCTGCAAGCATTCCGCAAACTGATGGAAGAACTGCAGGAAGAATGCAAGGACCTCCCGCCCGCACTATTGATCGAGCGTGTGCTCGACCGCACCGGATATCTCGACTGGGTCGAGCAGCAGGACAATCTCGAGCACTCTTCGCGCGCGGAAAACCTGCGTGAACTCGCAAACGCCATGGCCGAAGCCACCGAACAGGGCCAGACGCTCGAAGACCTGCTCGATCATGCTGCGCTGGTGAGCGACTCCGATGAATACGATGAGACGATTCCCGTGTCGCTGATGACCCTGCACAGCGCCAAAGGCCTCGAATTCGATGCCGTTTTTCTCGCTGGCCTCGAGGAAGGCCTTCTGCCGCACAGCCGTTCGCTTGGCACCAATTCGGAGATTGAAGAGGAGCGGCGCCTGTTTTACGTCGGCATGACGCGCGCGAAACAGTTGCTCGTGCTCACCCGCGCGATCTACCGCCGGAGCTACGGCGAAGAGCGTTTGCGCGCCTCCACCTCATCGCGGTTCCTCGCCGAAATTCCGGGCGACCTTGTCGAGGCGGCTGCCGGCTCGCTCTCCGAACCGGGTGAAACGCGCCGCTATGAGCCGGATCCCGAATACTCAGAAGGCTACGCCTACCGCGCGCGGCGTTCAGGAGCGACGCACGCGGGCCAATCGCGCCGCACGTCGTCGGGGCGTGCGCAATCCGGCCGCGCGTCGA
>JBGPZR010000042.1:0-10396 GCA_041493845.1 Terriglobia bacterium
CGCCGGTTTGCGTGGCGAATGATCAATCGGCCATCGCCACCGTGCGCGCTCAGCCGTCGGCCACAGCGGTCACGCTTACCCAGTCGAGCGGCACCGACACCATCGCGTGGATCTGCATCGGGAATCCGAATTGACCGTGCGGCGCATTTATTGCGGTCCCGAGGCATTTGTGGACCGAGCATCGTCAATCTGATCGAGGACGCCGCGGCGGCCGAGCGAAAGAATTCTCTTGCAATCCAGGCAGTGGGCGATGCCTCCCTGAGCATTCGCCAATCACGAATTCCCGGTTCGGACCACGAACCGGGATCCCGGCGCACGGTTCACGTGCGGTGCCGGGGCACAATTCACGAATCACGGATCTCAATCATGGACCTGCGCATCTGGCTGAAAGGAATTGCGGCGGCGGGGATCTCGGGTGGTGCGAACGGCATCGTCACGGGCTTTGCGGCCATCGGAATTGACCCGAACCATTTCAATCTCGCCGCGGGACTGCACAGCACGCTGGCGCTCGGGGGCGTCAGCGCCGCGATCAGCGCCATCCTCGGCGTCGCCTTGTACTTGCGACAATCACCGATTCCAAATTGAGAGCATCAGGACGGAAATGATTCGCGCGGTTGTCTTTCCGTCTGCCCCGTAGGCCCGGCCGACGCCTGGCCGGGAATCATTAGGCGCGAATCTCGACTCACAGTTCGTCGGAGGAACTCATGCCCGTCGTACCCACAACGGCGTATGCGCAGGCGGAAGACGCGCTGGCCCTGGCGCGCGCGCTGGTGAACGATACGGCTGCCGCTGTGTTCACCGATGCGCTGCTGATGCCGCTGCTGAATTCGGCCTACCGCGGCTTGCAGCGTGAACTGGCCGAAAATGGCGTGAGCGTGCTTGCCGAACAGCAGGATATTTCGCTGCCGGTGAATGGTTCCACGGGCGTCACCAACACGGAGCTCAGCGACGCCTCCAGCCCGCAACTTCCGACCGACTGCCTGATGCCGCACATGCTGTGGGAGCGCGCCACGGCAAACACCTCAGATGTTTTTGTGCCCATGGAGAAATTCACGAGTGGTGGCAGCATGTTGAATCTGCAGCCCAGCTCCTACTTGCGATTGTGGGAATGGCGCGAAGACAAGATCAATCTGGTGGGCGCCACGCAGGCGATCACCGTCAGATTGCGATATGAAAAAATCTTGCCGCAGCTCACGCTCGGCACCGACCCGGTCCAAATCCGCTCGGCCTCGGACCCGCTCGGCTATGCCACGGCAGCGCTCGCGGCTCGCTCGCGCGGCGCTCGCGCACTGGCGGCGGATCTGCTCGGCGCGGCACAGATGGCCACCGAGAAAATGATTCAGCGTTACGTCCGGCCGGAACAATTCAAGAGCCGCCGCCGCAAGCCTTACGGTTATCGCCGTCGCGTGGTCTATCTCTAATCAGAGAGGCGCAGATTGCGGGTCACTGCACGATCAATTCCAGCGCAACACCGCGCGTAACGTTCAGCGAAGTCCCTTGCGCGTTTTGCACGGTGGCCTGTACCAGGAATTCTGCCTTGCCAGCTGGCGTGCCGAGAATCTTCTTGCGGCCACCACCGCAGCCACCCACAAACGCAGCGACCGCTACAAACACGGCGACGATCGAAACGATGCGAATCTTCTTCGTGCCGCGGCCATACATTGTGCCGAGGATCCAGAAAAGCGCGATGGTTAGGATCACAACCAGAGAAGGGAAGAGCCGTGGACCCCAGCGGCCCCAAGGTCTTGAGCCGCCCCACGCAGCGGGCACGGATCCCAAAACTCCCGTTATCGGCGACGTGGTCATAACGACAAACGTAATGGGTATGGCGGTTCCTGGCGTGATGGTGGCGGTCGCAGGCGTGAAGGTGCACGTCGTCAGCGCCGGCAGGAATCCCGGGGGTGTCGTGACGACCGCAGGACTTTCAATCGGCGGGCACACGAATGTGACCGTGTAAGGCGAGGTCGCAGGGAAATTGCTGTCCGGCGTGATCTGCACATTATAAGTGGCTTTGTTGCCGGCCGTCACAACGGCAGACATTGGCTGGCTGCCCGCGAGCTCGAACTTGTAGTCGGCGCCTGTGCCGGTCACGTTGGCCGTCACCGGGTTCGCCGCGCCTGTGTATGTCACCGCAAGCTGCGCCGAAAGTGGACCAACATCCGTGGGCGCCAGCGCAACATTGATCACGCAGCTGGTGTTTGCTAGGAGTGTCGCAAGGCAAGAGGTGGACGCAGTCTGGAAATCCCCGGGGTTCGCACCCTGATAGGCACTGACGTTGAGCGCGGTGAGCGGCGCATTTGTGCCGTTCGTCAACGTGAACGGGGTCGTCGGCGACATTCCGTGCGTGGGCTCGACGCCGAAATCATTGGCGAGCGGCGAAAGTGTGACGCTGTTCACCGGCACGCCCAATCCGCGGATTTCGATGAGCTGCTCGCGTCCCTGTTCCGCGATGAAGAGATTACCGCTCACGTCAAACAAAATATCGCCTGGCGCGCTGAGGTCTTCCGCTGCGACCGTGACGGCGGCGGTCTGCGCGTCCACACGAATGATGTGATTCGCGATCGCGTCCGCGGCGAAAATATTTCCGGCGCCGTCCACGGCCAGGCCTGCAGGGCAGACCGCTGTCTGTTCCTTTCTTGCCGGCGCTGAACTGGGACAGGCAGATGCGTGCCGCACAAATCCGGCAACAGCTTGAATTCCGTGGGTCCGCGGTTCGATTGCGAAAACGGCGCCATTCTCCGGCGAGGCCGCGAAAACCTTCGAGCCATCGGAAGTGACCGCGATGCTCGCGGGCAGCGCCACATGCGCGAGCAATTCGAGCGGGCCTGACGCCTGGGTCGCAGCCGCGCGCAGGATGAGCACGCTGTTCGCGCCGTGGTCCGCGATGTATAGATTGCCCGCGCGATCGAGCGCCATGCCCATCGGCTCAACGAGCTCGATATTCTGGCGCGGTGCCCAGCGCCCCGCCACGCTGCGGATCACGCCTGGTTCGCTGCTGGCAGGCCCGGCAATCCGCCGGATCGTGGCGTTGCGCGTGTCCGCAACGAAAATCGTGCCATCTGCCGCCACGGCGACGCCGCTGCGCATGGTGAGCGAGTCGAGCTTCAGATCCAGCTCTGCGGCAGCGGCCATCCCGCCGTCACCGAGCGAGCCCGCCGTGCCAACGCCGACGATCGGCGCAAGCATTCGGTTCGCGCCGGCTGTTGCGGCTCTCGTGGATGCCCCCAAACTGCTCAGTGAGAATAGGCGGTTCGGCTGGTCCGCGGCCGTGACATAGAGCGTGCCTTGCCGCGCGCTCTCGGCCGCAGCCGTGTCAGCTTGAGTAGCCAGCGAGCGCGCTTCGATGCCGCTCGCGATCACCACGCGGGCGTTTGTGCTTCCGCCCGCCGCGGCAGCAGGCCCCGCGCCGGTGTCCGGGGCCCCTCGTTGCATGCTGCGTGGCAATGTGTGCGCCACTATCGCGGATCCAATCATTGCCACGGCACAGATGATCCCAAGTCGCCGCAATCGTCTCTCCTGTTGCATCTGGAATCGCGCCCTGATTCAGCCGGAAGCCTCTGCAACACCTGCGGTTGGATTCGCAGGCGGGGTTTCAGGTTGCGTCACAAACTCGAAATCATAGCACGGCACGTCGGTAGCACGAATTCTGAGTCACGAATCGTCAAGCAAAAACTCTTGGAGGAACTATGGCACTCACATTTTCGCTAGTGGATACCTGGGACGACGGCAAGCGCATCCATGTGACCGGCATGGCCGCCGCGTCGGGCAATTATTCCACCGGTGGCGATACGCTCGACCTCTCGCAGGCGCCGCTCATCGCCTCTGTTCAGGCGCCCATCAGCGGCACCGCCTGGATGGATGGCCTGGCCGGCTACGATTACGTCTTTCTTCCTGGCGCGGCGATGAATTCGGGCAAAGTGAAAATATTTCAGCAGGGCGCGGCTGCGGGAGCGTTTCCGGAACTCGCCGCCGGCGCCTATCCTGCCGCGATAACATCCGACACCATCACATTCTACGGAATCTTCAAAAAACTTCAGTAGCTTGCAAAACGCCGGTCCCGGTTCACAAATCCCGATTCACAAATCACGGATCCCATGTCCATTGAAACATTTACACCGTTGCCGTTGACCACGTTTGGCACCTGGGTGACGCTGCTCGATCCCTCGGATGTGCCGCCAGGAATGTCGCCCGACCTCGCGGACGTTGAATTCTTCCCCGGCGGAGTCCGCACTCGCCCCGGCCTGGTCTCGCAATTCGCGCCGCTGCCCAGCACTCCGCAAATCAACGGCCTGAAAACCTACGGCACCACCAACCTGGTCCAGCGGCTGCTGGTGCTCGATTCCCTTGGGAACATCTACAAGGAAACGAGCCCGGGCGTGCTCTCGAATATCGGCCCCAGCGTCGCCGCCAATCTTTATTTTGCATCCACCACGCATTTTGGCCGCGAATACATGGCGTTTTCCGACGGCCTTCTCGGCCAGGATATACCGCGGCAATACGACGACACATTTTTCGATCGCGTCAGTCAAGTCGGCCCCGGAGAAAGACCCGCAGCGGCGGATGCAGTGGATCCGGGAAATATTTCGCCGGGCGTCCATCAGTGCGCGGTGGTTTTCGTCACACGGCAGGGTTATTGGACGGCGCCTTCCCCGGCAACTTCGTGGACTGCAGCTGGCGCGCTAAAAGTGAATATCACGAACATTCCCACCGGGCCTGCGAATGTCGTTCAGCGGTTGCTCGCGTTTACGGCCGAGGGCGGCGCGAGTTTTTTCCATGTTCCGGCAACGATGGTGATCAACGACAACACCACAACGTCGTTTGAGGTGGATTTCTCGGACACGATTCTGCTCAGCGGCGTCAACATGGACTATCTTTTCGCGCAAATCGAGCTGCCGAACCAGATTGGCGTCGTGGACTACGCGGAGCGGCTTTTCTGGTGGGGCGAGCGCTCGAAAATGTCGAACTGGCGCAACCTCACGTTTGATGGCGGCTGGGACGCTTCCGGCAGCGGCCGCCCGCTGGGATGGCTGCGCGATCCAACGAATGGTGCAGGAGGAAGTCGCGAGTCAACCGACGCCGTCTGGGGCGACGCTTACCGCATCACCGCTGACGGCGCCACGATCGTCCGCGGCCTGATCACGCAGAATGCCTTGACGGACGCAGCAGGGAATTCGCTGCTCGTAAACAACACGGACTATTCGGTGCGCGCGCGTGTGAAGCGCAGCCCGGGTTTAACGGCCGGCACTTTGCGCATCAATGCGTTCAGCGCTTCACTCGGGCTTATCGGCACGGGCCTGTCCGTCACGGTGCTGCAGGCAACCTCTGCTTACCAGGAGTTCACTGCGGATCTTTTCCCGCCGCAGGCTTCGCTGCCCTCGGATCTGGTGCTGCGCGTGTACGCGGACGGGTTGCCCGCGCCGGCAGGTGAATCGTTTCTGGTGGACAATCTCGAAGTGTTCGCCACCAACGCGGCACAGAATGCTTCACTCGTGCGCGCGTCAGCGACAGAAAATCCGGAAAGCTACGACGGCGTCGGCGGCATTATGGAGATCGCTGCCAATAACGGGCAGGGAATCCGCGCCGCATTCAAGCTGCGCAATAATTTGTACTTCGTCAAAGAGCGCGGCATGTACGTCACCGCCACGGACGGCGTGAACGAGCCGTCGTTGTGGGGAGTCGAAGAAGTTTCGAATAAGGTCGGCACTCCTTCCGCACATGGAGTCGGCTCGGGAGAAGAGTGGGTGGTGATCGCGGGCCGCTCGGGACTCTACTTCTTTGACGGCAGCGAGCCCATCAAGCTTTCGCAGGAAATCCAGCCGACCTGGGACGCCATCAACTGGCAATACGGCCACCGCATCTGGGTGCAGGTGGACACCGAACACAAAAGAATTCTCGTCGGCGTTCCCATGGGCAGCGCCACGCAGCCCAACCAGATTCTCATGCTCGATTACACCGAAGGATTTCAGGATCCGCTTGTCGCCGTCTATACGGCGCCGGAGCGCGCGAGGAAATGGGCGCGGTGGTTGATCGCCGCAAATTCTTGTGGACTGATCGAGCGCTCCACCGGTGTCGCGCAAATGTTTCTGGGCACCAACAACGGCAGCACGAAGATTTATGCTCTCACCAGCGGCCAGTTCTCCGACGACGGCGCTCCAATTCATTCGTACTACACCACCGCCTACCTCTCGAGCACCAACATGAGCGGCCGCAATCTGTTCGGCTATCTCACTGGTTACGTTCAGGGCGCGGGTTCGCTGGCGCTTACCGCGTTTTCTCCGGGAGATGTAAACGTCACCGCGCTCGGCTCCTGGACTCTCGCTTCTCCGAACGCGCGTGACCTCGAGCAGTTTACAAACGTTCTGGCCGAGCGCATTTCCTTTCAATTCGGAACCAACGCTGTGAGCTCGTGGTTCTCGCTCACCAAGCTCGTGCCCTGGGCCAAGCCCGATCCCTTCGCCATCGTCCGCGGCACGAACTGACGATCCGGCGCTCCGCTACTACACAATGGAATGCTCACCGTCCCGCAAATCGAAGCGTTGCGCCGCACGAATCCGCAACTGTACGAGGCGTTGAAGCGCCTCGCGGAAGCTTCGCTCGGGCCGAACCAGGGCTGGAGCCTCGACAACCAGATCACCGACGGCTCGAATTACGCGCGCATCGCTTCCACAGCGCTCACGGCAGGGAAGCTCGATCCCACGAAGCCCGGCATGTTGATGAAGGGTTCGGTGCCACCCACGTGGTCGGGCGCGCTCACCTACGTCTCGACCACCACGAGCATCACTTGGAGCTGGGCGGCGCTCACCATTTCGCGCGCGGATGGCTCGACCACTTCCATTCCCAACGGCTCGCTCGCCGTCACCGGCCTCACGCCCGCGACCACCTATTATTTTTATCCTTACTGGGACGACACCGCGCTCGTGCTCCACTGGGTCGCGGGAGGCGCGGGCTCTCCCGCGAATGCGCAGACCGCGAAGACCAACGCAGCGGCGCAGCAGCAGTCGCTCCAGGGACGCGTCCCGCTCTCGCAAGGCGCCATGGTCGCGGCCACTACCGCCGCGGGCACGGGCGGCGGCTCGGGCGGAGGCAGCGGAAGTTGCCTGCGCGCGGGCACCATCGTCCTCACCAAAGAGCGAGGCGCCGTTGCAATCGAATCATGCAAAGTGGGTGAGCATTTGCGATCTCCCGGCGTGGCCGCTGGTAGCGAGTCTTGGACGCGCATTCTGGATTTGCAGGTGCGCGACGCGGACACATTCATCCGTCTGCATTTTTCGAATGCCGATGTGCTCGACGTCACGCCACATCACATCTTCACGCTGGCGGACGGTTCGCCCATGCGCGCCGAGCGGCTTTGCCTCAGCGATATCCTCATCGGCCGATTCGGCCGCCTCACGCTCTCGGGGATCGAAGCTATCGTCGAGGACGGGCAAAAAGTGACGGTGAGCTGTGAGCCGAGCCATCAGTTTTTCGCCGGACGCCGCACCCCGACCGTCTTGACCCACAACTACACATTTTCCTCCTAGAGGATGATTCGCGATCACCCAGTCTGTGAGCAATTCGTGCCTTTGATCAACGACAGGTTTTACATGAATCCGGTTTATGGTCGTGCGGTGGAGGCGGCTCGCGCCGCCGAAGACGCTTCACAGCACGGCGGGCCGAACCAGCAAGACGAGGGCGACCATTGGGTGACCATCGACGGCCGCCATGTGCTCATCCTCGATACGCAGGCCGAGCTGAAGTATCATAGGCATGCAAAGGCCCAGCCGCTTCCCGCGTCGGGCCAGGCTAGCATTTATGCCGATTCATTTGACGGGAGGAAGACTGCAAACGGGGAAGCTTTCCGCCAGGGCGGGTACACGGCGGCTCTACTGCCGCGCAGTCGCTGGCAGGCTGTGCCTCTCGGTACTCGTGTCGAACTCACACATGAGGGCAAACAAGTGGTAGTCGAGATCAATGATAGGGGCGCCGGGGACAGAAACCCCCAATCCACACGGACGCTCGACCTTTCTCGCGCGGCAGCATCGGCGCTAACGGGCCAGGATATCCACGACGATCTGGATGCAAAGAAAGTAGGACTCATTAAGTTGGATAAGATAAGGGTGGTCCCGGCGGATACACCGTTAGGGCCAGTGCGACCTTGAGCGTTGGAGGCAGTATGCGCAAGGGCCTATTCCGCCTACTTGCTCTGCTTGCGTTTTATACTGTTTGCTTAGGGAAGACCGCTGAAAGCCAAACCGTCGTCCTTCAACATTTCCCTGGGCGGCAAGACGTGGGCATTCTCTGCTGGAGCATCCCGGAAGAAAGGGCTGGGTATCTGTCCCAAATCGTCGTTTTTGAGACGGACAAGCAAGGGACCACCAGATTGTTGTGGCGGTCTCCGCTCGACAATTCATACTCTCCGCAAATTCGATTCATCCCCGAGATTGCGGTGCACGGGCTTCCGCTGGCACTAGTCGAGCGGCAAACGGGTGCCGCATCAACTCAACTCGATGTGATTGGAAAAGCAGCCGGTCGTGTTGTTCGCCTGCTCCAGATCGATGGCTTTAGATTTGATGTCCAACGTCTCGACGGCGGCAAGCTGCCCTTCATCGTCGCCCATGGGGACGCAAGCATTTTAGATGTCCCAGACATATTTCGGTGGAACGGGAGTCGCTTTGTGGAGGATAGTCCGTCGCACCCGGACTATTATCGACAGTTGCTGGCTGAAGACAGAGAGAAACTTCCGGCAAATGCGAGCGGCGTGGTCCTGGTTAACCTGTCCCGTATCGCCCTGTTGTCAGGCGACCGAACCGGTGCGAAAGAGATTCTCGATGGTGCATTTTCAAGGGAACGCAGCAGGGGAGACGCGGCCAACAAGGAGACGCTTAGGCTTATTACCGAGGCATTGCGGTCCTTGGCACGAAGCTCTCCATAATCGCGGGCACAACAGAAAAGCAATTATCCAGCACCAATTTTTCGCCGGCCATTTCGCCGCCACAGTGCTGACGCACAACTACACGCTCAGTTCATGAGTTTCTTGACGTTGGATGTTGCCCAGAGTTGCCATGCCGCGATGCGCTCTACTCTAATCCGATCGATCACGGATGGAATTTCTGGCCACGGTAAACGTAGCGAACGCGTTTTCTGAACGCAAGCATTACGAGGCCAATTAATCCTAAGAGGATGAACTGAATGGCAATTCCGTGACTGGCGTACCAACAGATAAAGCCGGGGGCGTGAACCCCAACCCCGCCACTCGCTAGTGCTTGGCATGGAGGGATGTTCGCCGAAGCCGCCGTAAGAACATATTTTGCGCCAAAGTCCAGACCGAGCAGAAGAACGGTGTTTGCGAAGAGCAGCACCACCAGGGCTCGAAAAATCAGCGGTTCCTTGCCGACGAATTCGAGTCTATCTGGTCCTGCGCCGGGCATGGCCTCTCCTGCTGGATAGACTCTCAGATTTTGTGCCCTTTTTCCTTATCCATGAATATCCCCGCATCCATTTCGTAAGGGCCCTCTCGCGTAGGTAACAGCCGCAGCAAACGTGACAGCTGAAAATGACCGGCAAACGCTACTACCTGACGACGTTTGGCGCATGGCACGAGCACGCCGCGCGCTTCGCGAATTCGCATTGGCTCGCGCTCCCGCGTGCAAATGATGAATTTGCCGTCGCGCCGAATGAAGCGACGGCAATCCTCGTTCTCGTCGAAGCCGACGAAGGCGCGCACCTTGCGCTCGAGGACGATGCCGCGTTCGAGGCGCTGCCGCACCCCTTGTCGCAATTGCCCATTTCAGAGGCCGCGCAGGCAGCGCTTGCGCAGCATGGTGTCGCGCCCGGCGCCACCACGTTTGATGCCAGCGAAGCCGTTGCCCGCGCGCATCCGCTCCTGCGCCACCGCGTTTTCTGATTCCATGCTCGTCCGCGAATATACGGAAGCCGAGCTGGATGCCCTGCGTCGCATCCACCAGCGCCAGGGATTCGATTACGCATTCCCGGATCTCTCCGATCCAATTTTTATTTCCAAACTCGTCGTCGAAGATGACGCCGGCGCCATTGTGATGGCTTCGCTCGCGCGCCTCACTTGCGAGATGTACCTGCTCGCGGATCCGCAGGCGGGCGGGCCGCGCGATCGCTGGGAGTGGATCCTCGCGCTCCATCGCGCCGGTCAACGCGATTTGCTCGCGCGCGGCCTCGACGATGCGCATGCCTGGCTTCCGCCGCCCATCGCGAAGCGATTTGGCCGCCGCCTCCAGGCGCTCGGCTGGATTCGCGACGACAGCTGGACGCCCTACTGCCGGCGGCTGCTCGCGGACTGATTCGCAATCTGCAAATTCACTTCGGAGGTTTCACATGTCACGTGGAGCGCAAAGTTCAACGCGCAAGCTCACCGATCAGCAGCTCGCGCAGCAAAACCAGCTCA
>JBGPZR010000406.1:0-2589 GCA_041493845.1 Terriglobia bacterium
CACGGGGCCAGCATCCTCGAGCGGATTCTACGCCGCGCGTCCAGGATATCAAACAATCGCTCGCCGCTTCTTCGCAGGCTTCGGGCGAACGAGAAGATAACTGCCTTTCACCAGCTCCTTGACCTCACTCCAATTCAATCGCGCGGCATAAACGCGAAGTGTCACCCAGCCGTGCTTGCCGATGTACGGTGTGCGAAAAAATCGCGGGTCGTCCAGAAAAATTCCCTGCAGCTCCAGCTCGACCTTCACGCAAATGCCCAGCTCACCCTTGTATTCCTCGAAGACACAGAATGTCTTGCCGTTCACGCGGAAAGTGGGATGCCCAAATGTAACCGTCTCCTCGGCATCAGGCAGCGCCAGGCAAATTTTTCGCAGCCGTCGAAGGATCTGGGCTTCGCTCAACATTTCCGGATTCTAGCAGGCATACGGTAAGATAGTTATGCACCAGTCCCGGGGAGGCCAGTTTGGGTTTTAGTGCCAGCACCAGGCAGTTGGGTGAAGTTACGGTCGTGGATGTGCGGGGGCGGTTCACACTGATCGAAGGAGAAGCCGTCCATGAATTGCTGGCGGATCTGTTCCAGGAAGGACGCCGCCGCGTGCTGCTCAACTTCCGCGACGTCTCCTATCTCGACAGCTCCGGCATCGGCCAGTTGGTGCGCGGCCTTTACACCGCGCGGAAGAACGGCGCCGAATTGCGCGCCGTGGATCTCAGCCCCCGGGTGCGCGAAATCCTGCGGATAACGAATCTCCATACCGTGTTCACGGATTTTCCGGACGAGCAGACAGCCATCAGCAGTTTTGCTTCCTGAGGCGCCTCTCACCCAGAAAGCCGCTTGAAAATTATTTGGTTTTCGCAGGGCTATTTCTGGATCACACCGCAAGCGATGCGCGCCCCTGAATTGCCCGACGGGTCAGTCTTGTAATCGTCTTCCTTCTCGTGGATTACGATCGCGCTGCCGCCCTCGTGGAACAGGGAATTTGTCCCGCCGCCCAGCGTCACGTTTGGCGCAACCAGTGAAGTTTTCGCGCTGCCGTTCGCGGCCACGGTGAAATTCAACAGGTCGCCCGCGTGTGGCCCATCCGGATTGTCCTTCCCGTGCTTCTTCATGTCCGGGTTGAAGTGTCCGCCGGCGGTCTTGAAATCCGGGCCTTCGCACTTCCCCACCGCGTGGATGTGGATTCCGTGTACACCTGGCGGAAGCTGCGTCACATCCAAATCAATGCGCACACCGCCATGCGACTCTACGAGCGCGGCGGTGCCGATTTTCTGTCCTTGGGCATTCATGATGTCTGCATGTGCGGATTGCGCCATTCCCTGGCCAAACGCCCCCGTCGCGCAGAGCAGCAGCGGCAGGATGAGTAAGCTGCGAAATCGCATGGATATCGCCTCCGTGAATTGGCGGCCGGGGCCTCAATACAAGCGCTCCACCGGCCGTCTGGTTACGTGCAAGAATTTAGATGCATGAAGCGGACAAGTGCAACCTTGAATCTGCACTCCGGAAGAATTAATCGAAGTTACGCCCGGGCCGCCGCGCTCTTTGAGAATGCAGCAATCGCGGCCTCTTCGCTGTCCCGGACGTCGAATACCGCGAGCAATTTCGTCATCTTCAGGAGATCAAGCACCGACTTGGCAGGATTGAACAGCTTCAGTTCAACGCCTTGAGAACGCGCGCTCGTCAGCGTCCCCACAAGCTGCCCCACGCCCGAGCTGTCCACATACTTCACGCTCGCAAGGTTCAGCAGGATTTTCTTGTGGCCGTCAGCGGCCAATTCGCGCACCACTTCGCCCAGCGGCAGGTCGCGCCCAGGACGAAAGGCCAGAACCTCACCAAGACTCAATCGCCCGCTCAAATCGAGAATCGTGACGTCTTCCACCTGCCGGACGATGCAGCCCATGGTCATGGTCGTTTCCCTTCGCTTTCACGGTTTAACCTGCGGCGTGCCCAAAGTTTACAACCCATGCGCGCAGAACACAACGCCGCGCCCGAACGCACATCTGTGCCGTCTACGTAAACCCAACGGTCAGATTTCCGCGCTCCACACTTAACGATTCTTTCCGGAATTGTGTCGAAAGCGGCGGACCGATTACCGTCACTTTGTTGTGACCAGATTCAGGGAATAGTTGCGATTGCTTCGCTCGAGTAAGAGCTTTCCGCCCCTGTGGAATCCACTTCAGTAGCGACGTAATGGTACGTTTGTCCCGAACCGACGGCGGTGTCGACGAAGGACGTTGTGGAAACCAAGCCAGAGTTCAGTCTAGTGTAGGGCCCGCCGGAAACCGACCCGCGGTATACATTGAAGCCCAGGAACGTTGAAGAACTCGGCGTCCAATCCAAAGTCACCGAGTGGCTCACAGTCGCAGTGCCCGACCCAGAGAGCGATACGGCTAGCGGTGAATTGGCGGCATTGCTGGTAATGGTGACGCCCCCCGTAAAACTGCCGATGGTGATAGGAGCAAATGTTGCGCTGAATGAAGCGGACTGCCCGGCAGCAAGTGTGAGGGGTAGTGCGAAGCCAGTGTCGCGGAATCCCGCGCCACTTATGCTGATCTGCGAAAGGGACACGCTGGAGTTGCCGGTGTTTGTCAGA
>JBGPZR010000228.1:0-4451 GCA_041493845.1 Terriglobia bacterium
CGAACGCAATCAGGCCCGCCGCGGCAAGCACGCCAACCTGTCGCATTCCTCCGCCAAGAAGCTTGCGGCCGATGTGTGCCTTCTCAATGAACTCGCGAGAGCCAACGAGCATGGAGCCGACAGGCGCGCCGAGGCCCTTGGAGAGACAGAACATTACGGAATCGAATTTGCGCGTGAGCTCCGCGACGCTGCGGCCGAGCGCAACCGAGGCGTTGAAAATGCGCGCGCCGTCAAGATGGACGGGCAGTCCTGCTGCGTGAGCGCGATTGCAGATTTCTTCGGAAACTTTCGGCGGATAGATAGTGCCGCCGTGCATGTTGTGGGTATTTTCGAGTGTGACGAGGCCGGTCTGCGAGTAGTAATACGTTTTCGGGCGCAGCAATGGCTCGATCAATTCCCAGGTCAGAATGCCGTCGGGCGCTGGCGTTGTGCGCGGCATGCATCCAGCAACGGCGGACATCGAAGCGAGCTCATATTGATTCACGTGTGCGCGCTGCTCGCAAATTACTTCCATGCCCGGTCGCGTCCACGTCTTGATCGCGAGCAGGTTGCCCATCGAGCCGCTCGGAACGAAGAGGGCGGCTTCCCGCTCGAAAATCTCTGCGGCGCGCGCTTGCAGGCGGTTGACGGTGGGGTCTTCGCCGTACACGTCGTCGCCGACTTCGGCTTCCGCCATGGCGCGGCGCATAGCGGGCGTGGGGCGCGTGACCGTGTCGCTGCGCAGATCAACGATTGTCATCGTGGCACGACCGAGATACACATTTTGGAAGGGGAGATGAAGAGGCGAAGGTTGGACCCCGGAATTTATACCGATTAGAACTTGTGCCGGTTGTTTCTTTTGAATGAGTTAGCCCTGTTTCTATTAATTTCGTGTACCGATTAAAAAAATTGTAGATTTCTGCAGGGCCGTTTCTTATGACCCGCCGCAGTGCCGCGGGTCTGGCGTGTCCCCCTGATGAAAATCTTCCGCCTTGACAGCCGATGTTCGTCACCTCTAATTCAGACTACCATGACTGTCAAATTTTCCCGAAACGGGAAGACCGGAAGTAATAGAGGGCAATAGGCTTAACCAAGCAATTCCACGAAGACTTCGTTCGAAACAGTGAGGCGATTGGGCGCGAGGCGAAGGCGCGCGCCGTCGAGCTCGACGAGACCTTGCGAGCGCAGGCCGGTGATTCGGCCGCGGAGGTCGGCCACGCGTTCGGGCTGGATTTCGCCGTAGGCAGACTCGATCCGGGCGAGATCAATTCCTTCCAGTTGGCGCAGGCCGAGGAAGAATTCTTCTTCGAGCGCGTGCTCGGGCGTGACTGATTCGATCTGCTCGCGCGGAGAAATTCCCTGCTCGATGCATGCGACGTAGCGCGCCGAGTCGTGAATGTTGGCCCAGCGCGTTGTGCCGTCGAAGGAATGCGCGCCCGCGCCAAAGCCGAGGTAGGGCTCGCGGCGCCAGTATTTCAGATTGTGCTGAGAGCGGCGGCCCGCCAGCGCCCAATTTGAGATTTCGTAGTGTTCGTAGCCTCCGGCGGCCAGGCGCGCGCAGGCGGATTCGTAGAATTCGGCGATGGCGTCGTCTGCGGGAATTTTCGCGGCGCTGTAGCGGCTGCCGCCAGCAAGGGACTCCCTGCCGAGGCGGCTGCCTTCATCAATTTCGAGCATGTAAATTGAAACATGCTCGGGACGAATGCCCAGCAGCTCCGCGACCGAGTTCTCCCACGAATCGCGCGACTGGTGCGCGAGGCCGGCGATTAAATCCATGCTGATATTGTCGAAGCCGGCGGCGCGAAGAAATTCTGCGGCCTGAAAAATATCGGCGCGGCGATGCATGCGGCCTGCGGCCCGGAGTTCTGTATCGCTGAACGATTGTGCGCCGAGGCTGATGCGGTTGAAGCCAGCGGCAAGCCACGCGCCGGCTTTCTCCGGCGTGATGGTCTCCGGGTCCGCCTCGAGCGTGATCTCCGCGGAATCGAAGTGATAGCTGCGGTGAAGGGACTCGATGATTTTCTTGAGGGCGGCGGGATTGAGAAGACTCGGCGTCCCGCCACCGAAGTAGACACTGTCAACAACTGGCGTGTTGGCTGCGACTGTCCCGGCAATTTCACGGCAGACGGCGTCAGCGTAGGGCTCGAAGCGGTTGGGCGAGACGACACCGGTGTGGAAATTGCAGTAGGTGCATTTCGTCTGGCAGAACGGCACCTGGATGTATATGCCGAGGGTCATCATGAAGGAATGATTGTATCGCAGAGACGCAGAAGGCGCAGAGAAACTGCCGAGGAGGCCGTGCGCAGGCAACTCTCAGCGCCGCTGGCCACTTCACTGGATGGCGCAGCTCTTTTTTAGTCGGCCAGCGCAGCAGCCGACGTCGCGCCGTAAAAGCTGAACCAGGGCTTGGCGGCTTTCAGGCGCTCGTTCACGTTTTTGATGTTCTTCACACCCTGGTCGTTCAGCCAGTCTTCGAGGGCTTTGGCGCCCTGCTTGGCATAGACGGGAATGCCTTCCTTCCACGTTGCGCGGCCGCACAGGACGCCGGAGAAATTCGTGCCGGATTCGGCGGCGAGTTCGAGCGACTCGTTGAAGACATCATTCGAGACGCCGGCGGAGAGATAGATGAACGGCTTCTTCGCGACGGCGGCGGCGCTGCGGAAAAAGTCCTTGGCCTGGTCGCGCGTGTAGGCAGATTCGCCTTTGCACGCTTTCGAGCCGGCAACGTAGGCCATGTTCACAGGGACTTCGACCTTCAGGACATCCACCGCGTATTGAGGCTTCGAAAATTCTTCCATGCTGCGCGTGACGATCTCCGGCTTCTTCCGCGCGAATTCGATGGTCTTTTCGTCCTTGCCCTCTTCGTAGCCAACGAATTCGAGGAAAAATGGAATGTCCACGGCGGCGCACTCGGCACCGATGCGTTCCACCCAGGCGTGCTTGATGTCGTTGACCTCCGGTGGATCGAAGGGCGTGTAATAGAGCAGGATTTTCACGCAATCGGCGCCCGCAGCGGCCAGGCGGCGCACGGACCAGATATCGAGCAGGTCGGGCAGCCGGCCGGGGCGCGTGTTGTCGTAGCCGCTATTCTCGTAGGCCAGCAGCAGGCCGGCATTCTTCGCGCGGGCCTTGGCGGCGGGGAGACCGTACTCGGGATCCAGAAGAATCGCGCTCGCATGCGGCGTCAGAACGCGCGCGACGATAGTCTTAAACTCCTCGAGCATCTTCGCAGGGACGTCCTTCTTGTCGATTCCCTTTTCTTTGGCGATGGCGCTCTTGAGCGAGCCGCGCTGGTCCATGGCAGCAGCGGCGATCACGCCGCGCGCATCCGAGACTGCCTTCATGCCCTTTTGTTTCCCGGGAGTAACTTTCATGGTGTGTAGCCTCCGCGCAGATATGACGAATACGGTGAGTCGGCCGGATTTTAGCATGGGAGGAATGTGGTAACCACAGTTCCCTCGGCTGTGCCCTGCACCATGCGGTGCGGGGCTGCGCTCGGGACAAGTTCCTACTGATAAGCACTGACAGGGATAAAACTGGGAGCGGCAACCACGCAAATGATGCGGAACAGTGAGTAGGCGCTTTGTGGTGCTCCCAACAAACACCGACGGATCAGGCGGGGGGGTGTTGGAGCGCAGCGGTGAAAGACTACAGGAAGAGGATGTGGTGCTGAAGGGAGGCGAGGTCGGCAGCGCGCGCAAGCTCGTCGACAAATTGCGTCCCGTTGGCGGCAATGAACGGCAGCGCGCAGAGCCTCCGTTCCTGCAGGTCGCGGTGGGGGTACAGCGCGTCTAGGAGCAATCGTTCGTGGCGGTCCAACACGCCGGTCCGGAAATTTTCTGCGCGCCCGGCTTTCCGTCTCAATTTCAGGAACTGGTGGAGGATCTTGCGCTCCGCGGCATCGAGCGCACCAAGCAGGGTGCGATCCAGCCGCTCGAGCGGCTTGCGGTAGGCCTTGAGCATCCGGCGCAAAGCTTTGTCGTCGGCTTCGAAGCGCCGCGCCAGCGCCCGCGGCAGCGACTTCTGCTCCATCTTGGCGCGCAGATGCTGGCGCCCGCGAATCACGTCGCGCACGTCGAGTCCGTACTTAGTGAGCAGGCGCGCGGTCGCCGGCTCCACCAGCGTAAACGCCGCGCGCGGGAGAATCGTCGGCATGCGGCCCAGCAGGGCCTTATAAGCCACCTGTGCCTGAGCCATGTAAGCAATTTCCGCGGGGCCGCCAATGTAGGCGGCGGTCGGAAGAATCGTGTCCTGGATCACCGGACGCAGCAGGACGTTTGCGGTGAAGGCTTCCGGGGATTTTTCGATCGCGGCGCGAAGCTCGTCGAGCGTGAAGGTGGCTTTGCCGGCGGAGAAGTTTCCATTGTGGCGGCGGAGCGGCTGCCGCCGACCATCCACGTTGTAGAAAAGCAGCGTGGTCTCGCGCGTCACTTTCACCTGCGCGTGGAATCCGCTGCGGTCGAGCTCCTTCG
>JBGPZR010000382.1:0-2815 GCA_041493845.1 Terriglobia bacterium
CTCGCAAAACTTCTGCGCGCCGGCGACACCTGGGAAGTTCGCGCGAAGTTTCAGCCAGCGGAACAATTTTCGGACGGCGTCCTCTGCCACAGCGAGGGCGCCTTTTGTTTTTGAGGGGAAAGAACGTCGAGATTAATGGCCCGACTGCGGCGCCGGTTTCGACCGCGTCGCAGGCGGCACAGCAGGCGCCGGCCGTGCGTCGCGCGCCGTTGCCTGCTGCGATGCCAGCGGCGGCATCTGCGTGAGCGCACGGTCGCGCGCGGCAGCGAATTCGCTCCAGTTGCGCCTGTCCACCGGCCCCGCGGGAGGCAGCGGCAGCCGCTCGAAATTGAGGAATTGCCCGGCGCGCTGGATGCGGAAATCCAGATGCGGCCCCGTCGCCAGGCCGGTCATGCCGACGAGCCCGATGCGCTGGCCCTGCTCCACCCGCTGCCCCGAATGCACCAGCACGCGCGAAAGATGCATGTAATACGTGGTGTAACCATTGGTGTGCTGAATCTCGATCAGATTACCAGCGCCGCCCTTTCGCCCCGCGAATGCAACGCGGCCATCACCGATCGTCTGCACGGGAGTGCCGGTGGGCGCGGCGTAATCAATTCCCAGGTGCGGGCGCGTCTGTTTCAGGATGGGATGGAAGCGGTGCGTGCTGAAATGCGAAGAAATCGGCGCAGCAAATTTGAGCGGCGAATGCAGGAAGGCTTTCTTCATGGACTTGCCTTCCGGCGTGTAGTAGGCGGGATGGCCGGAACCATCGTGGAAGAGCACGGCGCGGTACGCGCGGCCTTCGTTATTGTATTCGGCAGCTAGAATGCGGCCGTACGAAGAGATTGAACCGTCGGAGAACGTTTTCTTTTCGACCACCACGCGGAATGTGTCGCCCGGGCGCGGGTCGGTGTAAAAATCCAGGTCATATCCGAAAATATCCGCCAGGCGCATGGCCAAATCGGGCTTTTCGCCTGCATCAACAATGGATTCGAAGAGCGAGCCGCGGATCTCGCCGCTCACTCCGGCAGTGTGCGTCTCCGAGGGAATCGTCTGAATCTCGGAATGAAAATCATCGCCCCGCGGCGCGATCCAGAGTACGCGGTCGGTATCGATGCGGTAACGCACCGCGCGCAGATCGCCGAACACGGAACGCCCGACCGCAAGTTGATTTCCCGCGCGCACGTGGCGCAAATTAAAAACAGACTGCGCGGCGGCCGTGATGCGTGCCGCGATGAACGAGTTGATTCCCATGCCCTGCAGCAGCGCGTTGAATGGCAGCCGCGGCGGAACGATCCTCTCCGTGAACAGGATGAGCTGTTCCTGGATTCGCAGCGCTTCGTCGTGCGCAAGTGAAGCCTGCGCCGAAATCCGCCGCTCGGCGGAATTCCGCTCGTAGTAGGACCAACTCACAAACCCCGCGCCGGCCGTTATCAGTGCCAGCCAGAAAATGATTCTGCCGCGATTCACTCTTGCTCCTTCCCCGCCCCACCGAGAGGCGCGCAGAATATCGCAGGCATGGCAGCGAGCAGAAGTGAAAAGCATCGTGCGTGCATCGAGCCAGTTAACAGGGGTGGAACCGGCGAGTTAGTGGGACGCGCCGGTGGATTCGGCGTGCTGGGCGTTCCGCGTGGCGTCGGCGAAGTAGTTGCGCTCGCGCAGGCCGTGGTAGATGCGGCCGGCGATCTCGGAAGCGTGCGGGCCGTTGACGTGGCGGCTGCCGCCGCGAATCAGAACGATGAGCACGATCTTCGGGTGAGCCTGATCGGCGTAAGAAACGTACCAGCCGAGGCGGCCGCCAAGAGATTCATCGTTGCACGTGCCGGTCTTGCCCAGCGCTTGCTCGCCGTAAGGATCGTAGCTCTGCTTCGCCGTGCCGTAGAGAACGGCGGCCAGCATCCCTTCGCGCAGATCTGGGAGGAGCGGTGCGATATCAAGCTCGCGGCGGACGCGCGGCTGAAAGTTCTGGCGCTCCAAGTCTGTTCGCGGATATTGTAGGTAATACTGCGTCCCGCCGTTCGCGAGCGTGGAGACCAGCGACGCAAGCTGAAGCGGCGTGATGCGAATGCCCTGGCCGAAGCTCGACATGCGGGCAACGCCACCGTAAGCAGGCGGTTTCGACGGCAGCAGGCCGGGCTGCTCTTCCTGGATGTTGTAGCCGGCGCGGTCGCCGAGGCCCAGGAGCTGCGCGTACTTGATCACCGTGTCAAACCCAAGTTGCGAGCCCACTCGCTCGAAGAAAATGTTGTTTGAATGCGCCATCGCTTCGGTAAGGTCCATATAGCGGCGGCGGTCAATGCGGATCATGCTGTCGTGCGTGATCGCGCCTTCCTGGAGGCCCGCGAGTGCAATCACGGGTTTGATCGTCGAGCAAGGTTCGAACCCGGCGGAGAACGCCATCTTCTGATTGACGATGGTGAGGATGCGCCCGGTGGTCGGGTCCATCGCCAGGACGGAGCCATTCGCGTGGCCCAGCGCATCCACAGCGATCTGGCGGACTATGGGATCGTCGTATGCCGAGGAGTCATCCCTGGCCGGGTCGGCATAGGTGGGCACGCCGCGCGAGCGGCGTGGGCGGCTCGCCGGCGGAGCGGCGGAAGCAATTCCGACCGCGCCTGCAAGAAAAAGACAGAATATCGGTACCGCTTGACTAAGGGCTGAGGTGCGTCGCATTTGGTCCTTGATTGGCCCGTACAATACCTCAAGACAGCCAATTCATCTCACCTTTGAATTCTACGGAAGTGGCGGAATGGCGCGCAACTGTAAAGGAGGCCAGCGTTCCTTATGCGCATGCCTGTCCGCTCGTACTATGGCGGCCAGGGTGGGTTGGAGA
>JBGPZR010000363.1:0-2970 GCA_041493845.1 Terriglobia bacterium
GATCTTCCCGAATGGCGCAAAACCGCTGGCGTCAAGCCGTGAATTATTGCCCAAATTGATGAACACCTGCGTCGTTCGTGTGTTCGGCCCAGCCATCGCAAAAGTGATAGTACCTGCCACATTGCTCTGCTTTACGGGATCGTCTTTGATGTTCGCGTCGGTCCATGCTTTGTTCACAGTCGGACTGCCCGTCAACCCGAATTGTACAACGAAGGGCGGAGCCAGAAGCACGCGAAAGAAAGTCACGCCGTCGTAAAAGTGGTACTTCACAAGATTCCAGAAGCGGTCGGCCCCCAGCGGCGCCCAGGCACGCGTGACCTGCAGGATGAAATTGCCTTTGGTAGTGACAAATTGCACTTCGTAAATATCCGGCGCTTTCGCTTTCAGGGTTTCCGGATGCAACAAGCTCGCACCGGTTTTCGCGCCGGTCGATTTCTGTTGCTCGGCCGGAGCAGGCTTGGATGCTGCAGGCTGCGTTTGTCCGAGGAGTCCACTCGGGACCAGCGCACTGAAAATGAAAAGACAAAGCCAGGTGGTGAAACGTCTCACGGGTGTCCTCCCAATCGTTTAGCGGCGGCTTGCACCTGCTCCATCACGCGCAAAGTGTTGCCACCTAGAATTTTCTGAATATCGCTTTCGGAATAGCCCTTCTCGAGCAGTGCATTCGTGATTTGCGGAACATGCGAGGCGTCGTCCATGCCGTAGGGCATGTTGGCGCCATCGAAATCCGAGCCCAGGCCCACGTGATCCGCGCCAGCTATCTTAACAGCGTGGTCAATATGGTCAATGATGCGAGTCCAATTCACGCGCGGAAGTTTACCTTGCGCGACCAACTCGCGCACGATTTTTTCCCGCTCCAGCAACTGGCAAGCTTCGATTTCGCCGCAGCGCTTTTTTGTCTCTGCGTCAATTTCTTTTTCGAGCTGGGGATTCGCTTTCTCCGTGTCACGAAATTCCTGGCTCAAAAAGCCGACGTGGTAGTTGATCTGAATGACGCCGCCCTTCGCGGCCAAATCCTTAATCATCTGGTCGGTCATGTTGCGCGGCGCGCTGCAGAGTGCGCGGCAGGATGAATGCGAAGCGATCACCGGCGCCTCGCTCGCCGCCAGGACATCGTAGAAAGTCTTGTCGGCCACGTGCGAGATATCCACCATCATCCCGAGGCGGTTCATTTCGCGGACCACCTGCTTGCCGAAATCCGTGAGGCCGTTGTGGGCAGGCGTATCGGTGGAGGAGTCTGCCCAGGCCACATTGACGCTGTGCGTGAGCGTCATATAGCGCACGCCGAGAGCAGCGAAATTGCGCAGCATGCCGAGGTCGCTATTGATCATGTGCCCGCCCTCGACGCCCAGCAGGGCAGCGATCTTGTGCGCAGCGAAAGCGCTGCGCACGTCGGCAGCCGTGGTGGCGAGGACGAGGTCGCGTGGATGGCCGGCGACCTGACGACGCACCGCGTTTATCTGCTCGAGAGCCTTCTGCACGGCGTCGGGCCCTGTGATTGTGCCGGGTATCCAGATGGAGAAAAAAATGGCGTCGAGGCCGCCTTCACGCAGGCGCGGAATGTCTACGTTGCCGTCGGCGTGGCGGACACCGAGATCGAACTGGGGGTCGAGCATGCGCTGGGTGGTGTCGTCGTGCGTATCAACGACGATGGAGCGGAAATGAAGTGCGCGCGCCTTCGGCGAGCTGTCGTCAGAAGATTTCACGGCGAGCAGAGGCAGAATGCCTCCCAGCAGTAAGAAAACGGAAAATAGTCCGAAACGCGCCACGCGATGACCTCTGTCAATCCTGACCCTGAAACCAGGACTTAATGGTGTGCACGAGGATCTGGCCGTTCACCGCGGCGATGGATTCCGTCAGCGGGATTCCCTTCGGGCAGACCTTCACACAGTTCTGCGCGTTGTCGCAATCTTCGATGCCGCCCGGGCCCATGAGTGCTTCGAGGCGGCCGGCAGCATGCATGGCGCCGGTGGGATGCATGTTGAAGAGGCGCACCTGGCTAATGATCGCCGCGCCGACGAATTGCGTGTGCTCGTTTACCTTGGGGCAGATTTCCAGGCAATTGCCGCAAGTGATGCAGCGCGAGAGCGGGTAGGCAACTTCCTGCACCGCCGGAGAAACCCGTGGGCCATCTCCGAGAGCGTAGGTGCCATCAATCGGAATCCAGCATTTCGTGCGCTTGAGGCTTTCGAACATGTGCGTTCGATCCACAACCAGGTCGCGCACCAGCGGGAATTTTGCGAGCGGCTCGAGGCGGATGGGTTTTTCGAGATTATCCACCAACGCGGAACAAGCCTGGCGGGGATAACCGTTGATGAGCATGGCGCAAGCGCCGCAGACTTCCTCGAGACAATTGGCATCGTAACTGACCGGAGTGGATTCGCGGCCGTCGCGCGTGTAGGGTTTCTCGGCGATGTCGCGCAGGCAGGTGATGATGTTCAGATGCGGGCGATAGCGCAGCTCGTATTCTTCCCAGCGGACGGCTTCGTCCGCCCGCTGCTGGCGCTTGATGCGAACGATGAAAGTTTTTTCAGCCATGTTCAGTCATCCTGAAAATTCTCGCAGGAGAGATCCCTCCACTCCGGGCCGATAAAATTCATCGGCCCTCCGGTCGGGATGACCATCCTTCGCGGGATGGTCATTTTGCCGCAGTGTACTTTCTTTCGCGCAGCGGAATCTGCGAAACGTCCACGGGTTCGTACTCGAGCTTGATCTTGCCGCCGTTGTAGCTGGCCTTGGTGGTCTTGAGCCAGTTGGCGTCGTCGCGATCCGGAAATTCGGGCTTGTAATGTGCGCCGCGGGTCTCGTTGCGCTCGAGCGCGCCCATGGTGATCACGCGCGCCAGGACCAGCATGTTGCCAAGCTCGCGGACGAAATTCAGCGTCTGATTTGCCCACTGCGTGCGGTCCTGCAAATTAATTTTGGTGAAGCGGTCGCCCAGCTCGTCGATTTTGGCAAGGGTTTTCTTCA
>JBGPZR010000295.1:0-3675 GCA_041493845.1 Terriglobia bacterium
GGTGAGGCCCAGCTCGTCCGAAAGCGCCAGGCCTATTCGCTTGCGGCCGTAATCAATCGCCAGGATTCGTGCGGCTTTCGCATCCGGCGCAGCCCCAGCGCGGATCCCCCGTACACTTGCGCGCGATGTGCCTGCCATCCTCTTTATATTATACGCGAGGGGCGGCGTGGCCCGGAAACACTCATGGCGTGTAGCGCAAGAGTAGTTGCCCCACATTCCCGAGATGAACTCTTTCCAACGAACCTTCGTCACGGGGCCTGCTCTGGTGGCAGATTCGTAGTGTCCGGGGCAGGAGAAGTCTACGAAGCACAAGCGAGAGGTCTCAATCGGAAATTCCGGCTCGACCGGGTTATGATAGGCGGCCAAGTACGTCCAAGAATCGAGACCTGAACCCGCGAATTTGGAGTTGCGGCATGTTGAATCACGAGAAAGGGTGTAGGAAAAGGTTGCTGCGGCCAGCAAGAATTGATGTGTCAGCGTTTCTTGTGGTTTTGGCGTTGTTTGGGAGTCCGAAGCCGGGGTGGGCTCAGGTGGCTGCCACGATTTCCGGGAGGGTGGAAGATGCATCAGGCGGCGCGGTGATTGGCGCAACCGTCACCGTAAAGAGTTTGGAAACGGAAGCCGTGCGGATCGTGGCGACGGACGAGGCCGGTAACTTTAGAGTGATGGGCCTGCCCCTTGGGCCGCAGGAGGTGAAGGCGGAAAAGGAAGGCTTCAAGGCTACGGTCCGTAAGGGAATCAACCTGGAGGTTGGGCAGGAAGCGGCGGTGCACCTGCGGCTCGAAGTGGGCGAAGTCGTCCAACAGATCGTTGTTTTGGAAGACGCACCCATGGTCAATACGACGACAGCCCTGGTCTCCGGAGTTGTAGGAGAGCGCGAAGTGAAGGATTTGCCTCTGAACGGCCGAAGCTTCGATAACCTGATTACTCTCAACCCGGGAGCGATCAATTACAGCGCGATGAAGAGCGCTCAAACGAGCACCAGCAATGGAAACACATTTACCGTGGCAGGGAGGCGGACCGCCGAGAACCTCTTTTTGCTGAACGGAATTGAATATACCGGATCGAGCCAGCTTGCGCTAACGCCTGGCGGCGTTAGCGGCGAACTTCTGGGGATCGATGCTGTCCGAGAGTTCAACGTTCTGACGGACACCTACTCTGCTGAATATGGGAAACGAGCGGGAGCACAAGTCAGTGTTGTCACCCAGTCGGGGGGCAACGCGCTGCACGGCTCGATTTTCGAGTTCCTCCGGAACAGCGCGCTCGATGCGCGCAGCTATTTTGCCCGGGGAGCTAATCCGCCCTTCAAGCAGAATCAATTCGGAGGAGCGGCGGGAGGGCCGCTCAAGAAAGACCGCTTGTTCTTGTTCGGTAACTACGAAGGATTTCGCCAAGCGATGGCGGTCAGCAATGTGGCTGTGGTCCCCGACCAACAAGCGCGCCAAGGTTTTTTGCCAGATGCATCTGGCGTCTACACCAAGGTTACAAATCTTAATCCGTCGATGTTGCAGTATATGTCCTTTTGGCCTGAGCCGAACGGTCCTGAGTTGCTCATCCCATCGACTAGGCTGCCGAGCGGCACGGCGTTCTCGTTTAACAGCCCTAAGCAGCACGTCCGTGAAGACTTTGGCACTCTCCGAACGGATTACACCCTGGGGGATCGAGACACTCTCTCGGGCGCCTACACAATCGATGACGGCAATAGCCTCGTGCCGCTGGCGGATCCCCTGTTCGCTTCTTACAGCACGCTGCGGATGCAAGTGGCCAGCGTGCAGGAAACACATATCTTCTCGCCGGACGTTCTCAACACGTTCCGCGCTGGCTTCTCGCGCGCGGGATTCAATCTGGATTCTTTCCTGCTGGCTTCCTTTCCGGCAAACCTCGACTTCGTAACCGGGGCCGGGCCTGGCGGAATCGTCATTGGAGGCGGCGTCACAACCACCGGTGTTGCGGCGCTTACTTCAGCTGGTCCTAACAATGCAGCGGGAGTGTGGAATCGCAGAAACCTCTTCACCTATACCGACGATGTGCAGATCAGCAAGGGCATTCATCAGATCAGTTTCGGGGCATGGTTCCAGCGGGTCCAGGACAACGAAAACAGCGCTTCGCGGCATCTTGGGCAGGCCACCTTCAGCAGCCTGACGATGTTCCTCCAAGGGACCGTGAGCACATTTCAGGTTGTACCGAGCCGGAACGAGCTAGGTTGGAGAAGCCTTTTCGGGGCGTGGTACTTCGAAGATGCGATTCGGATCAAGCCGAACCTCACGCTCCGCGCCGGCATTCGACATGAATTCACCACGGGTTGGAACGAGGAATTGGGAAGAGCCGCCAATTACCTGGTTGGCTCGTCGGGTGTGCTCGTGACCAATCCGCGGGTGGGCGATTCGGTTTTCACGGAGAATAATGCGAAGCGGTTGTTTAGCCCTAGAGTAGGACTGGCATGGGACGTCTTCGGAAACGGAAAGACGGCGGTTCGCGCGGGATTCGGGACGTACTATTCGCTGATTGACGATCTCGCTTTTCTGCTCAACTCTCTTCCTCCCTACAATGGGTCATTATCGTTTTCGGGCGCATTGTCCTCGATTGTGCCGATTGCGCCCGGCGTGCCGCCGCCACCCTCCTGCGGACCGAGTGTTCCGGCACCATGCACCACTTACGCACCACAGGGAATTCAGGCCAACGCCAAAACTCCGACGGTTGAGGAGTGGAATCTCACCGTTGAGCAGGAGTTAAACCGGAGCACGGCTTTCCGCGCAGCCTATGTGGGATCACATGGATATCACGGCTTTCTCAGCATTGATCCGAATACAATTCCCGCGCAGATTTGCTCCAATCCGAGCGGCTGCCAGGCGGGCGGCGTTGCGAATCAAAGCCACGTAGCTCAGGGCGCGGAGTACATCCCCGTGGGAACGCGGCCGAATCCATTTCTGGGAGCTGGGTTCTTCTGGTTCACCGAGGGCAACAGCAGCTATAACGCGCTGGAAACGGAAGTGACCCATCGGCTGAGCCGGGGACTGCAGTTCCGGGCAAACTATACGTGGTCGAAGAACCTCGACGTAAACTCCGGGCTAACGGGTGCACAGGCCAGCAATCAGGCGCAGATGGTTTTGGATCGGAATGACCTGCGGCGGGACTGGGGACCGTCCGCGTTGAACGTCACCAGCCAAGCGGGTATTTCCGCGCGGTACGAATTGCCGTTCGGCCGCGACAAGCCCCATCAATCGTCCCTCGGCCAGCGCAATCTCGACGCCACCGATGGCCGCACCGTCGCCGATTGCGAAAATGCCCTTGCGACTGGTCTCGAACTCCTGGTCTCGAACGGGAAGCCACCCGCCGCGGAGCGCGTTCCAACGAAGCGCCAACCTCATCCCGCGCGACAGCTCGATGGAGGGTTGAAGGCCGAAGCCCGTCACCAGCAGATCGGCCGCATGCGTTCGCGCCCGCGCGCGATCGACATGACCGTCCGCGCCGATGGGTGCCACAACGACCTCCTCGCATTCGCCATCGCCGCGCGCCTCGACGACCGTCCAACCCGTACTGAACGCGGCGCCCGCGCGAAGGATTGCGACACGATAATCCAGGGCTTGGCGCACGATCTTCGGCGCGGCGAGGAGGTTTGAGGCCTCGGCAAGAACGCGGCGGTGGATCGGCGCCGCTTCGATCGCCTGGATCAAC
>JBGPZR010000341.1:0-3189 GCA_041493845.1 Terriglobia bacterium
GGCACAGCAGCGCCTTCACGCCGCCCAGACTTTCGCCCAGCGTGAAATAGCGCCGCGAGGAAACAAACGCAGCCACCTCTTCTATCGTCCCATTCAATTCGAACGACACCATGCCACCGAAGCCGCTCATTTGCCGCCGCGCGATTTCATGGCCGGGGTGATCGGCGAGCCCGGGGAAATAAACGCGGCTGACCAGCGGATGGCCGGCCAGCGCGTTGGCAATGGCGATGGCGTTTTCCTCGTGGCGCTGCATGCGCAGCTCCAGAGTTTTCAGTCCGCGCAGGGTGAGCCAACAATCGAATGGCGAAGGCACCGCGCCCGTCGCGTTTTGCAAAAATTTGATGGGCTCGAACACGGCGGCATCCTTCGCGAGCGCGGCGCCCTGGATCAGGTCCGAGTGCCCGGCCAGATATTTCGTCACGCTGTGGACCACGATGTCCGCGCCCAGCTCGAATGGCTGCTGAAAATACGGAGTCGCGAATGTGTTGTCCACCACCACCAGCGCGCCGCGACCGTGCGCCAGCTTGCAGATGGCCGCAATGTCGTACACCAGCAGGCGCGGATTCGTGGGCGTCTCAATCCAAACCAGCCGCGTGCGCGGCGTGATGGCCGCTTCGAGCGCCGCATGATCCGCAATGTCGAATTGTTTCACCACCACGCCGATCGGCTGGAACACCTTGTTCAGGATGCGATACGTGCCGCCGTACACGTCGATCGGAATCACGATTTCATCGCCGGGGCGCAGGTAAGCCTGCAGCACGGCATTCTCCGCCGCCAGCCCCGAAGCATATAGGGCCGCGTGCTGCACGCCTTCCAGCTCCGCCAGGACAACTTCGAGGCGCTGGCGCGTGGGATTGTTGGTGCGCGAGTAGTTGAAGCCCTTGTCTTGCCCGGGCGCTTCCTGCTCGTAGGTGGAGGTTTGAAAAATCGGCGCGATCAGCGAGCCGGTTTCAGGTTCCGAGGGTTGTCCTGCGTGAATCGTCTTGGTGGCGAACTTCATTTTGCTGCTCCTTTCATCTTTTCGTTGATCACCATTGTTCATTCAGGCCGTAGAAATCTCCTCATTGCAAATATCTCTCAGGATGCGACGGCGCCGGATTCCACCGGATCGTGCCATGGCGTTTCCGCGTGCGCGACAGTGATGCGGGTCAGCGGCGCAGACTCCTCGAGTGACCGGATGACCAGCGGAAGGCCGCATCGCGCCGCCGCCTCGATCGCTTTCCGCTGCACCAGATCGCATCCGGCGTCCGCCAGCGCCAGCGCTTCATCAAAGGTGATGCTCGGCAGGTGCCGCGCGGCAGGATCGCGGTGCGGGTCACTGGAAAAATAGCCGGGGACATCTTTCAGCAGCTCGCAGCGGCATGCCTCGAGCCCTTCGGCCAGCAGCACAGCCGTCAGGTCCGATCCGCCGCGGCCTAACGACACGATTGTGCCCGTCGCATCCGTGGCGAGGAATCCCGGCACCACGGCCACTGGATTCTGCGCGAGCGCACTGCGAATCCACCGTGCATTCAAGGCCACTCGGTTTGCGTCGCACGCCCGACCATCGCTGTCTCCACTCACACGCAAGCCCGCCTCATGAATGTTCAGCGCCGCCGCAGAAACTCCGAGCGCCTGCAAGTGCAGCGCGAGCAGCGCCACCGAGCGCAGCTCGCCCGTGGACCACAGCAGATCCAGCGCCCTGGCATTCGGCCCGCGCACAATTTTTTCCCCCGCCTGCTCGAGCCGGTCCGTCGCACCCCCCTGCGCCGACACCACCACAACCAGGTTTTCTTCCGGCGCAGCGTGATGGCGGTTGCGCACAAAGATGGCGGCCCGGCGATACGCTTTCGCGCTCGTCAGGATCGAGCCGCCAATCTTGATCACCGCCACCGGCCGTTCAGCCGGCAAATTCCTCGACATCCTCAGTCTCCCGTGCCCGCGGAATTGGCTGCGCCAGCGCGCTAAATGCGCAGCGAAGGCCGCCAAATGGAGATGGCCTCCGCCAACGCCTAGAGCGTCGCAGTAGACGAGCCGGCAAATCGCCATAGGCGACAGCCGCCGCGTTTCACTACAGTTTGGGAGTTGAATCTTCAATCAACCGGGGTTCCGGTCAGTTGAGGATCTTATCTCTCCCCACTGGGCAGGAATTAGCACCTTGGTGCAAGGACCAGGTTGCTGTGGCGTCGTCGGGCCTGTCCCCTCGGCCACTCTGGATAAGCGCTGCTGGTAAGGCAGCGAGTTGAGGATAGCAAAAGCAAATGGAGAGTCAAGAGCGAATTAAACGTGAAAGGATCGCTGCAGGCGCGCGTCTACCGCCAACGAAATAACAGCGGCCCTGACCAACTGGGCAGGCAACATTTTAGCCCGCCACGGGTTCTCACGTCCTGGGTATGATAATTCTGCGCCAAAGCCATTGAATTCTGTGGACAGCACCGCACCACATCAGTCAGATTATGGGCGGGAAAATGAGCCAGCCCTCTGGGGGATATAGGCGATGAAACAAGCCTTTGCCATTTTGGGAATGGTGTTCATTTTTGTTTCCGGCGCAGCGGCGCAGGAGCATCCCGCGATTGAACGACTGCTGACGACTACTTATTTCACGCTCGCGCCGACTAGCGATGCACTGTCCTCGACGCTGCCTCTGGCCATCGCTCCCGACGCTCTCTCACATTCTTCGGGCGCATCTGCCTTGGGCGCACCTGCAACGCCTGCGCCCGGCACATTTGCGTTCGCTGCGAATGCGCCGTCGTCGGCTCCGGCGGACCCGCCGCAATATGTTCAGGGCGTGCACGTGATCTACAACTGGCAAGCTTATTTTGGCTACACATTTTTCCGCTTCTACGAAGTGCCCGGCACGCAACAGGACACGAACGGGTTCAATTATTCGATGGTGTATTACTTCAAGAACTGGGTTGGCCTCGACGGCGAATTCGCAGCCACCAAGACTTCGCAGAACGCGTTCAATGGATGGTTCCTGTTCGGTGGCGGCGGCCCGCGGTTCCGCTGGGCAGGGCCGCGCGGTCTGGAGTTGTGGGGGCACGTGCTGTTCGGCTACGCGCACTTGACGCCCCAGACGTCGTTCGGCAAGCAGGGCGCGTTCGCCTACGAAGCCGGCGGCGGAGCGGACATCAAAATACTGCGCAGCCGCTGGGCCTTGCGCATCGGGGCGGACATGGTGGGCTCGCACTTCTTCGGCACCTATCAGTA